>DASUHN010000316.1 GCA_036273495.1 Acidimicrobiales bacterium
GTTCCACGCCTCACGCGCCGTCTCCTCGTTGGCGAGGGTTGCGGCGTCGAAGCCGGGGTGGGGGCCGATGCGCGGGTATTGCAGCAGCACCACGCCGGCGACGCCGTCACCGGGGGCCAGAAGCTCGCTGACGGCGCGGTCGAGCAGCTGCCGGTAGGCGGCCGGGTCGGCCTGCGCCTGGGCCAGGTCCCAGCCCCAGGTCCCGATGACCACCTCGGGCCGCACCCGGGCGATCAGGGCGGGCCAGTCGGTCTGCCAGTGGCTCTGGGTCAGACCCCACCACGGCGCGGCGGTGTTGGTCACCCGCACCACCCCCGTCGACTGCAGCAGGGCCGCCAGGCCGGGCTCGGCGTCGTCCATCACGCTGTCGCCGATCACGAGGACGCGCAGCGGGTCGGAGCGGGTCGGAACCCGGGGCAGGCCGAAGGTGACGGGCGAGGCGGCCGGGACGACCGCGACGGCCCCTTCGCCCGGGGAGGGGGGCGCGGCGGCGACGGCGGGAGCCACCGGGACCGAGGCGATGAGCACCGCCGCCGTGGTCGCGCCGATGGCGGCGGGGAGGGCCACCAGCCGTCGCCATCCGGAGAAGGCGCCCCGCCGGACCGGCATCTCGATCAGGTAGTAGCTGGCGGTCGCCACCGCGAAGGTGGCCGCCACCAGCGCGACATCCGCTGCCGGCGCCGGCCAGCTCCTGACGTGGGGCCGGACCAGCGCGAACAGGGGCCAGTGCCAGAGATACAGCCCGTAGGAGATGCGGCCGACCCACCGCAGCGGCCCGAGTGAGAGCAGCCGGCCGGTCGGGCCCCGGTCGGGCCGGCTGACGCTGGCGATCAGCACCGCGGCCAGCACCGCCGCCGCCAGCAGGCCGCCCCGGAACATCCACGGCGGCGGGCCACCGAGCCACGACCACCCGGCCCCGAGAGCGAGGAGGGATCCGGCCCCGGCGGCGTGCAGGGCGGCGGGGCGGCGGGGCTGCCACCGCGGCCGGTTGGCGAGGAGCAGGGCCAGCGCGGCGCCGACCAGCAGCTCGAAGGCCCGGCTGTCGGTCCCGAAGTAGGCGCGGCTGGGATCGCTCGCCCCGTGGGACACGAGGGCCATCGAGGCGACCGACCACCACGCCAGCAGCACCGTGACCCCGAGGGCGGCCTTGCGCCACGAGCGGCCCGCCACCGCCACCACCCCGGTGAGCAGCAACGGCCACACGATGTAGAACTGCTCCTCGATCGCCAGCGACCAGGTGTGCTCCAGCGGGGACGGCGCGGCGAACTGGGCGAAGTACGACTGGTGGGCGGCCAGGAAGTGCCAGTTGGCGAAGTAGGCCAGCGCCGCCAGCCCGTCGTTGCGCAGCAGGGCGGGGTTGAGGGCTCCCCCCGCCCGGCCGGCCAGGCCGGCGTACACGCTCAGCGCCACGAGCACGACGAGCAGGGCGGGAAGCAGCCGCCGGGCCCGCCGGGCCCAGAACCTCCGCAGGGAGATGCGGCCGTGGGCGCCGATCTCGCCGGCCAGGAGCCCGGTGATGAGAAAGCCGCTGAGGACGAAGAAGAGGTCGACCCCGAGGTAGCCCCCGCCGGCCCAGCCGATACCGAGGTGGTAGGCGAGGACGGCACCGACGGCCAGGGCGCGCAGGCCGTCGAGGGCGGGCATGTCCTCTACATCGTCACGGCGGGCCCGTCATCAAGGCGCGGAACCGGTCCGGACCCGGTTCAGGCGGAATGGCCGGGCCCGGACCAGATCTTGGTGGTCAGGCCGGAGGGCCGGCCACCAGGGTCACGTCGGCGGTGTGGTGGTTGCCGGACTGGTCCACCCAGCCGACCGACACCGTCTCGCCCACCTGGTGCCGGAGGATGGCGGCGCTCAGGCCGGAGGAGTCGCTGATCGTCTGGCCCCCGAGACTCACGATCACGTCCCCGGCCGCCAGGCCGACCGATGCCGCCGGCGAGCCCGAGGTCACCCCCTCGACGAGGGCGCCGGAGCTGACCGGCGCGCTCGGGGTCTGCGAGCCGAACCCGCCGAAGCCCCCGGTCCCCCCGCCGGACTGCGAGCCGCCGGCGTCGCTGACCTCGACGCCCATCAGCGGCCGGGGCCCGATGTGGATGTTCCCGCCGGCCTTGCCGGCGCTGATCTTCTGGGCGATCGGCAGCGCGGTGTTGATCGGGATGGCGAAGCCGGCGTCGGAAGGACCCTGCCGGGAGCGGAAGCCCCCACCGAACGCCGCCGCCGTGTCCATGCCGACGACCCGGCCGTGGGCGTCGACCAGCGGGCCGCCCGAGTCCCCGGACTGGATCGGGGCGTTGAACTGGATCAGGCCCTTGAGGGTCTCACCGGGAGTGATGTCCCCCTGCACGGTGATGGTCTGGTCGAGGGCGGTGACCGTTCCCTCGGTGGCCTGCGGCGTGCCGCCCTGGCCCAGGGCGTTGCCGATGGCCACCACCGGGGTGCCGACGGCCAGGGACGAGGAATTGCCGAGCGTCGCCGTCCTGAGCCCCGACGCGCCCTGCAGCTGGACTACCGCGACGTCGTCGACCACGTCGTAGCCCACGACCTTCCCGGTGTAGGTCCGGCCGGTGCCGCCGATCTGGGCCCGGATGGTCTGGGCGTCGGCGATCACGTGGTTGTTGGTCAGCACCACGCCGCCCGAGGTCAGCACGATGCCGGTCCCGGCCGCCCGCCCACCGCCGGCCAGGGTGGTGTTGATGTCGACCACGGCGGGATCCACCTTGCTCGCCACGGCGTTGGCGTCGATCCCCGAGGTCGGGGCCACGGTGGTCGGGGTGCCGGCCCCGACCCCGCCTCCGACGCCGCCCCCACCTCCGCCGCCGAGGGACGGGATGGTGGGGAGCACGGAGGGCTGGAAGGCGCTCGGGGACGAGTGGTCGTGCACGGCCACGCCGATGGCGGCGCCGAGACCACCCGACGCCAGGACCAGGGCCACAACGGCCAGGCCGACGGCGGTGCGCCGCCACGCCTGCCGCCCCCCGCCCGGGCCGGATCCGGCCGGCGCCGGGGGCACCCATTCCCCGCCGGGGGGCGGGGGGTAGAGCCAGTCCCCGGAGCTCCAACCGCCGGGAAGGACCGGCTGCTCGGCCGTCGGCCGCTCTCCGGGCCGGGCCTCTTGTTCATCCGGCTCCCACGTGGGGTTGTCCGACACGGTCCTTCGTCTCCTCTGGGTCTCGCTGGGGGCAGTCTCGCCGCGCTGGTTGGGAGCCGCCTGTGAGTCTCCTGGGCCGCCCCGCATTTCCGGGGATTCACAGGGCTTTCTCAGGAATGGTCCAGGGTGCACCCATCCAGGGGCGGTTACCTCGCCAGGACGATCCGGTCGAGGAGGACGTTTTGGCGACCACCGTGGCCGGCGCCGAGGATGCCCTGGCGCCGACGGAGGAGCAGTTTGTTCCCGCCCGCCCGCGGCGGCGGTGGCTCGCGCCCGTGCGGGTCCTGGCCCGGCGGCGCTGGTTGGCGCTGGTGGCGGTGCTGGCGCTGATCGGCGCCGGTGTCGGGATCTACCTCTCGACGGGCAGCTCGGCCCCCACCTTCAGGACGGTGGCGGCGTCGCTCGGGACCATCCGCCAGGAGATCTCGACCAGCGGGACCATCGCCGACATCAACCAGGCCAACCTCAACTTCGGCGTGTCCGGCCTGGTGCAGAGCGTCGCCGTGGCGGTGGGCCAGAAGGTGGGGGCCGGGCAGGTCCTGGCCCGAGAGGACACCACCAGCCTGCAGGCGTCCCTCGACAGCGCCCAGGCCAACGTGGCGAGCGCCACGTCCAAGCTGGACACCGACCTGCAGGGAGCGACGACCCAACAGCTGACCAGCTCCCAGGGCCAGGTGGCCACGGCCCGGCTGGCGCTGGCGACGGCGCAGCAGGGCGTCGTCACCGCCCAGCAGTCCAACGCCCAGGCCCTGTCCACGGCCCAGGCGGCGGTGCAGTCGGCCGAGACCACGCTCTCCGACGACCAGGCGACCTCCGAACAGGACCAGTCGACCCTCTCCGCCGCGCAGCAGAAGGAGGCCAACGACTGCCAGGGTGACGCGTCCGGAGCGTCGTCGGGCTCGGGCACCTCGGGGTCAGGCCCCTCCGGGTCGTCGGGCTCGGGCAGCGCCGGGTCCGCCTCGTCGTCGCAGTGCAGCGCCGACCAGAGCACGGTCGCGACCGATCAGTCCAAGGTCAACCAGGACCAGCAGACGGTGGGCAAGGACCAGACCGCGGTGCAGTCGGCGCAGCAGTCCCTCCAGTCCACCCAGCTCAAGAACACCCAGAGCCTGCAGCAGGCCCAGAACCAGGTGGCCAGCGCCCAGCTGTCCCTCGACAACGCCCAGTCCTCGTTGACCGCCCTGCAGACGTCGGTGACGCCGGCCCAGCTCGAGGCGGACCGGGCCTCGGTGGCCTCGGCGCAGGCGGGCCTGGCGACGGCGCAGGACAACATGGACAACGCCACGATCGCCTCCCCGATCGCAGGCACGGTCGCGGCGGTCAACATCACCACCGGCCAGAGCGCGAGCGGCGGGGGCAGCTCCGGCTCGTCGTCGGGATCGGGGTCCGGGGGCTCAGGAGCGAGTTCGCCCAGCAGCGCCCTGTCGTCGCTGCTCGGGGGGTCGTCGTCGTCCAGCTCGAGCAGCTCGTCGTCGTCCAGCGCCATCGTCGTGGTCAGCCCCGGCGCCTACGCGGTCAGCACCAGCGTCAGCGACTCGGAGATCGGCGAGGTGAAGGTCGGCGACCAGGCCATCATCACCCCCGACGGCTCCACCGCCCCGGTCTTCGGCACCGTCAGCACCGTCGGCCTCCTGGCCACGAGCAGCAGCGGCGTGGCGACCTACCCGGTGACCATTGCCGTGACCGGCAGTCCCGGCGGCCTGTACTCCGGAGCCGGGGCCAGCGTGGCCATCGTGATCGAGCAGTTCACCAACGTGTTGACCGTGCCCTCCAGCGCCGTACACACCCTCGGGGCGCGCAGCTTCGTGTACCTGCTCCAGAACGGCAGGGAGGTGGCGCAGGCGGTCACCGTCGGCGGGGCGGGCAACGGACTGACCCAGATCACGTCCGGTCTGCAGTCCGGCCAGCCCGTGGTCCTGGCCACCCTGAGCTCCTCGCTGCCGACCGGCCGGTCGGGCACCACGACGGGCCGCGGCGGCCGGGGGGGTGCAGGCGGCTTCGGTGGCCTCGGCGGCGGGGCCGGCGGAGGCGGCGGCGCCTTCTTCGGTGGCGGCGGGGGTGGCGCCGGCGGCGGCGGTCTGGGAGGCGGCGGCCTGCGTCAGTTCACCGGTGGCGGCGGTGGTTGACGCCGGCGGCCCGACGGCGGTCCTCGACCCGGCCGCCCTCCCCCGGCCCGGGGCGGTGCCGGGGCCACGGCCCATCATCGAGCTCGACGGGGTGCGCAAGGTCTACCGCTCCGGGACGCTTTCGGTGGAGGCGCTGCGCGGCGTCTCGTTGCGCATCGACGAGGGCGAGCTGGTGGCCATCATGGGCCCGTCCGGCTCCGGCAAGTCGACGCTCATGCACATCATCGGCTGCCTGGACGTGGTGACCTCGGGGACCTACCTGCTGTCGGGCCAGGACGTAGGCCGCATGAACGAGGTCGAGCTGGCGACGGTGCGCAACCGGCGCATCGGGTTCGTCTTCCAGCAGTTCAACCTGCTCGCCAGTCTCACGGCGTGGCGCAACGTCGAGCTGCCGCTCGTCTACGCCGGCGTGCCGCGGGCCGACAGGCGGACGCGGGCCATCGAGGCGCTCGGGCGGGTGGGCCTGGCCGACCGCGTCGACCACCGCCCCGGTGAGCTCTCGGGCGGACAGCAGCAGCGGGTGGCCGTGGCCCGGGCGCTGGTGACCGATCCCGCCGTCGTGCTGGCCGACGAGCCGACGGGGAACCTGGACTCGACGTCGAGCGGGGACATCCTGGCGCTGTTCACCGAGCTGCACGCCGCCGGTCGGACCATCGTTCTCATCACCCACGAGCCCGACGTGGCCGACGTGGCCCAGCGCGTCGTCCGGATGCACGACGGGCGGGTCCAGTGAGCCGGTCCGGGGCGCGGCGTTGAGCTGGCTCGAGACCCTCCGCACGGGAGCGGAAGCCATTGTCAGCCACCGGCTGCGCTCGGCCCTCACCATGCTCGGCATCCTCATCGGCATCGCCGCCGTCATCCTCACCGTCGGTCTCGGGGAGGGGGCGTCGTCGAGCGTGAACTCGGCCATCTCGGCCCTGGGCTCGAACCTCCTGACGGTGACTCCGGGCTCGTCCACCTCCGGTGGGATCCGCGGCGGCCTGGGGACCTCGACGGCGCTCACCGTGGCCGATGCGGACGCCCTGGCCAACCGGCGCGACTGCCCCGATGTCGGGGCGGTGGCGCCGATCAGCCAGCGCAGCGCCGTGCTGATCAACGGCTCCACCAACTGGACCACGACGGTGGTCGGGTCGAGCCCGGGCTGGATGCCGGTGCGGGGCCGCCAGATGGCCGAGGGGAGCTTCTTCACCTCCGCCGACGTGAGCCAGGCCAGGCCCGTCGCGGTGCTGGCCCCGACCACCGCCAGCGAGCTCTACGGATTCGTCGACCCGGTCGGCAGCTCGTTGGTCATCGGCGGCCAGTCGTTCACCGTCGTGGGTGTGCTGACTCCGCAGGGCTCGTCGGGTTCCAGCGGGACCACCCAGGACGACCAGGCGATCGTGCCGATCTCCACCTACCAGCAGCGCCTCACCGGGATCTTCGGGCGCAACTCGGTCTCGTCGATCCAGCTCACCGCCCTGTCGAAGGACACGCTCTCGGCCGCCTACCAGGAGGCCGACGACCTGCTGCTCAACGAGACGGGGGCCACCACGCCGGCCGCCGCCAACTTCACCATCACCACCCAGGACCAGATCCTGTCCACCGCCACGTCGGTCGACCACACCCTGACGATCCTGCTCGGCGGCATCGCCGCCATCTCCCTCCTCGTCGGGGGGATCGGGGTGATGAACATCATGCTGGTGTCGGTCACCGAGCGGGTCCGGGAGATCGGGTTGCGCAAGGCCCTCGGCGCCACCCCGGCGGTCATCCGCCGGCAGTTCCTGGTGGAGGCCGCCGTGCTCGGCCTCGCCGGGGGGGTCGTGGGACTCCTGCTCGGCCTCGCCGGCGCGACCGGCCTGCCCCACGTCATCTCCAACCCGATCGTCATATCGGCCCCGGCCGCGGTCGCCGCCGTGGCGGTGTCACTCGGCATCGGGCTCGGGTTCGGCGTCTACCCGGCCACCCGCGCCGCCCGCCTGGCTCCGATCGACGCCCTCCGCAACGAGTGACGATCCCCGTCAAGAACCCCCCGGATACCCGAAGAAGGAAGAACAACCGATGAGGATGTCCCCCCGCCATCTGTCCGTCCCGGCTCTCGTCGGGCTGCTCGGCGCCGCGGCGGCGGCGTGCGGCGGCGGCTCGCCCACGGCCACCACCGGGACCACCCAGGCGGCGGCGCGCCCGTCCTCCAGCGGAACGGGCGCGCCGCAGGCCCCGCCCGGCGTGTCGGGGCAGGTGGCGGCGGTAAACGGATCGGTCCTGGAGGTTCAGGACCCGACCACCGGCCAGACGACGGTGAACCTCAACGGATCGACGGTCATAACCCAGACCGTGACCGTCACCTCCTCGGCCCTGGCGGTCGGGCAGTGCGTGACGGCCTCGGGCACCAAGACCTCGGCCGGCCCGGTGGCCGCCACGACCGTCACCATCGACGCCGTGGTGTCGGGATCGTGCGCCGGGGGCCCGGGAGCCGCCTTCGGCGGGGGACCGGGCGGAGGGTTCGGCGGCGGGGCCGGCGGCTTCGGCGGGCGGAGGGCCGGCACGGGGGGCGCGGCCGGCGGGAGCACCACCCGCACGACGCTGTCGGCGGCGCAGCGGGCCCAGCGCCAGGCGCAGCTCGCCAACGTGGGCGTGTCCGACGGCAAGATCACCGCGATCAACGGCACGACCGTCGAGGTCACCGTCCCGCCTCCCCCCAGCACCACGAGCACGACGAGCACCACCCGCGCCCGCGGGGGAGCCCGGTTCCGGCTGACCCCCGCCGCCAGCTTCACCTACACGTCCTCGACCCGCTTCATGGAGACCCGCGCCGCCACCGCCTCAGCGGTGATCGTCGGTGACTGCGTGACAGCGTTCGGCCCGTCCGACACCACCGGGGCGGTGACCGCCCAGCGGCTCATGATCCGGCCCGCCGGCCCCAACGGCTGCTCCACCGGGTTCGGCGGCGGAGGCTTCGGGCGTGGCGGTGGCGGAGGCGCCGGGACCGGTGGCGCGCCGGGCACCGGCACCGGGGCATGAGGTTGCGCCTCGGCGGCCGCGCCGGCGCGGCCGTGATCGTCGCCGTGGGGGCGCTCGGCGCCGGATGGGGCGGCTTCGCTCCTGCGGCGGGCGCGGCCTGTGCATCCCCGGGCCCGGCCGACAGCGTGGCCCCGACCCAGGGGACGCCTCAGACCACGAAGATCGGCACCGCGTTCCCACAGTCGCTCCAGGTCACCGTCTATGACGACGGCGGGTGCCCGATCTCCACGCCCACCTCGGTGACCTTCACCGCCCCGTCGACCGGCGCCAGCGGGATCTTCCAGCTGTCGCAGACCACCACCTACACGGTCGGGACCCAGAACGGGGTGGCCAGCGCGGGGACCTTCACGGCCAACAACACGGCGGGCAACTACCTCGTCAACGCCACGGCCACGGTGAACGGCGTCACCTCCACGGGATCGTTCAACCTGACCAACACGTCGGCGGGGGTGACGGCGAACATAATTCCGACCTCGGGCGGCAACCAGACGGCAACCGTCGGCTCCCCGTACGGCGGCCCGCTGCAGGCCGAGGTGGTCGACGCCAACGGGAACCCGGTCCAGAACGTGAACGTCACCTTCACGGTCCAGGCCGGGTCGGGAGGAGCGGGGGCCACGTTCAACCCGGGAGGTGGCACCGCCACCGAGCCGACCACCTCCTCGGGCATCGCCACGTCCCCGGTGCTCGATGCCAACCAGGTGGCGGGCTCGTTCTCGGCCTCCGCCAGCACCCCGGGCATCACCGGCACCGCCGCCTATCAGCTGACCAACCTGGCCTCGGCGCCCGCCGCCATCTCGCCGGGGTCCGGGTCCTCGCAGGCCACGCCGGTCAACAAGCCGTTCCC
The DNA here is from genome assembly GCA_036273495.1 of Acidimicrobiales bacterium. Lineage (NCBI taxonomy): Bacteria > Bacillati > Actinomycetota > Acidimicrobiia > Acidimicrobiales > Acidimicrobiales bacterium. Next base: position 9,116 of record DASUHN010000316.1, read on the forward strand.
CGTGCCGCTCTCGGTGACCGTCACCGACGCCCAGAAGAACCCGGTGACGGGTGCGTCGGTCTCGTTCAGGGCGCCGGGGCACGGAGCCAGCGGCACCTTTGCCGGGGGAGGGACGACGGTGACGGTGCCCACCGACTCGTCCGGCGTGGCGGTGGCCCCGACGTTCACCGCCAACGGGACACCGGGCGGATACATCGTCACCGCCTCGGTGACCGGGGTCAGCTCGGCGGCGGCGTTCTCACTGGTCAACCAGGCCCCGGGAGCGGCGTCCACCGGGTACTGGCTCGTGTCGTCCGACGGCGGGGTGTTCAGTTACGGCACCGCCGGCTTCTTCGGGTCGGCGGGGGCGCTGCACCTGCGGGCGTCGATCGTCGGCATGGCCTCGACCCCGGACGGGCGGGGCTACTGGCTGGTGGCCTCCGACGGCGGGGTGTTCACCTACGGGGACGCCCGGTTCGCCGGCTCGGCGGGCAGCCTGCCGCTCTCGGCCCCGATCACGGGCATGGCCGCCGCCCCGGACGGGGCGGGGTACTGGCTGGTGGCGGCCGACGGCGGGGTGTTCGGGTACGGCAGCGCCGGCTTCCACGGCTCGGCCGCCTCCTCCGGGGACCGCCTGGTCCGGGCTCTGGCGGCGGGCCCGGGTGGGGCCGGCTACTGGCTCGCTGACGCCGCGGGCATCGTCTACGGCTACGGGGACGCTCCGGTGTCGGGCTCACCGGCGGGGTCGGGAACCGTCCTCGCCTCTCCGATCGTGGGGATGACCGCGCCGCACTAGCCATCTGTCAATCCGTGCCACCGTCCGTCAGGACTATTGAGCCCGGCCCTCCCGGTACCGAAGCTCAATGGTGGTCAAGCTTTGGGGCGCCCGCCGGGCCGGGGGAGCGGGAATCGGCGCGTACCTGGCCGCCATCTTCGCCGTCTGCCTGCTGTCGCTGGGGGCGATCATCGGCTACTCGGCCCGCTCCGCCTTCCAGCGCGAGCAGGGACGGGCCGTCGGCCAGGTGCAGTCGACGGCGCAGTTTGCCGCCGCCGGCCTGGCCAGCCAGCTGAGCACCCTGCCGACCTTCCTGCGGGCCATAGCCGTCCAGCCGGCGGTGGCGGCGCTGGAGCCCGCGTCCTGTGACAGCGCCCTGGCGTCGTACCGCCGCTTCGGGCTCGGCTTCGTGAGCGTGGTCCGCGCCGACGGCACCGTCGTCTGCACCTCCGAGCCCCGGTTGGCCTCGGTGCCCGCCCCGTACGCCGGCCAGGTCTGGTTCGGGCGCGCCCTGCGGGGCCAGGGCGTCGACGGGACCGTCACCACCAACCCCCTGACCGGCCGGCCCGCCTTCGTGGAGGCCCAACCGATCGGAGACGCCACGGGCGGAGCGCCTGCCCCCGCCGCGCTCGTCGCCACCCTCGATCCCTCCTTCCTGAGCCTGGGGGCCCAGGCGCCCCTGCGGGCGTCGGATACCGAGCTGCTGGTGCTCGACCCGTCCCGGCACCTGATCCTCAGCGCGTCCGGGTCCGACCAGCGCTACGTCGGCCGCAGCCTGGCGCGGACCGCCCTCGGCCGTCCCCTGCCCGGCGTCACCGCCGCCGGGCCGGACGGGGTCGACCGGATCTACGCCGAGGCGCCCGTGCCGGGCGCGGGCTGGCACGTCGTGGCCGGGGTGCCCTCGGCCCGGGCCCTGGCTTCCGCCTGGGACGAGCTGTGGCGCAACCTCGGGCTCGGCGCCGCCACCCTCGCCGTGGTCGCCGTTCTGGGTCTGCAGCTCCGCCGGCGGATCTCCCGGCCGCTGCGGTCGCTCACCGCGACCATCGAGCGTTCCGGTCAGGGCGGCCCCGACGTGTGCGCCCAGGTGGAGGGCCCCGCCGAGCTGGCCCGGGTGGCGGAGGCCTTCAACACCATGCTCGAGGAGCGGCGCGAGTTCGAGGCGTTCCTGGCGCACCTGGCCTGTCACGACGGGCTCACCAGCCTGCCCAACCGCAGCCTGCTCGTGGACCGGCTGGCGCGGGAGCTGGACGAGGAGACGGGGCCGGACGGACGGAAGGGGGCGGTCGTCGTCGCCTTCCTCGACCTCGACCGCTTCAAGCTGATCAACGACAGCTACGGCCACTCGTTCGGGGACCAGATGCTCATGCTCCTGGCGGCGCGGCTGCAGGACGCGGCCCTGGACGGCGAGGTGGTCGGCCGCTTCGGCGGCGACGAGTTCGTCGTGATCAGCCCCGACCTCACCGGCGACCCGTCGGCCCTCGCCGAGCGGGTCACCGCCGCCCTGGTCCAGCCCTTCGACGTCGCCGGCCAGGAGATCTTCCTGTCGGGCAGCGTCGGGATCGCCACCTCTGCCTCGGGCCGCGACCCCGAGACGCTGCTGGCCGAGGCCGACGCCGCCATGTACCGGGCCAAGGAGGGCGGCCGTCCCTACGCCGTGTTCGACGCCGGCATGCGTTCGTCCGCCGCGGCCCGCCTCAGCATCGAGGCCGGCCTGCACCGGGCGGTGGAGCGCTCGGAGCTGGTGCTGCACTACCAACCGGCGGTGCGCCTGGCCGACGGCGCCCTGTCCGGGGTGGAGGCGCTGGTGCGCTGGCACCGCCCCGGGGAGGGCCTGGTCCCGCCGCTCGACTTCATCCCGGTGGCCGAGCAGACCGGGCTGATCGTCCCCATCGGCGCCTGGGTGCTGGAAGAGGCGTGCCGCCAGCTGGCGGTGTGGCGGGAGGAGCTGACCGCCCACGGCCTCACGGTCGCGGTGAACGTGTCGGCTCGCCAGCTGACCCACCCCGGCTTCGTCGCCTTCGTGGCGCGCGTGCTGGAGTCGACCGGACTGCCGGCCAGTGCGCTGACCCTCGAGATCACCGAGTCGGCCCTGATCGACGACGTCGGGCAGGGCGCCGCCACTCTGGCCGCCCTGCGGGACATGAGCGTGGGGGTGGCCGTCGACGACTTCGGCACCGGGTACTCGTCGCTGAGCTACCTCCAGCAGTTCCCGGTGGACGATCTCAAGATCGACCGATCCTTCATCTCCCGCCTGGGATCCACCATCGATGGTGAGGCCGTCCTCCGCTCACTCATCGACCTCGGCCATTCCCTCGGCATGAAGGTCGTGGCCGAGGGCGTCGAGGTGGCCGACCAGCTCCTGTCGCTGCGCCGGATGGGCTGCGACGTGGCGCAGGGGTTCTACATCTCCCGGCCCGTGCCCGCTCCCGAGTTGGAGCTGGCGCTGGCTCAGGGACGGGTGTGGGAGCTCACGCCGGCGCCGGCGCACTGACCGGCGTCTCCGCCTCCGTCACTCCCAGGACCGCCGCCAGCCACTCCCGCATCTCCCGCCGGCACCGGCGCGCCAAGGGCGCCGTGGGGGCAAAGCCGTCGAACCCGTGCGGCGCCCCCGGATACACGTGCAGCTCGGTGGGCACTCCGGCATGGTTCAGGCGCTGGGCGTACTCGATGTCCTCGTCGCAGAACCCGTCCATCGTGCCCACGCACACGAAGGCCGGGGGAAGCCCGGTGAGATCGGTGGCACGCGTGGCCGCCGCGTACGGCGGGATCTGCTCGGTCCCGTGGAGCGGGCCGAGGTAGGAGCGCCACCCGAACTCGTTGTTGGCCGGGCTCCAGATCGGCACGTCCCAGCTGCTCGACGGCGTGACCCGACGGTCGTCGATCATCGGGTAGATCAGCATCTGGAATGCGAGGTCGAGCTGGCCACGGTCCCTCGTGAGCAGGGCCAGGCCGGCGGCCAGGCCGCCTCCCGCGCTGGCCCCCGCAATCCCCACGCGCGTGCGGTCGATGCCGAGCTCGCCGGCGTGGTCGAAGACCCAGGCCAGCCCGGCGTAGCAGTCCTCGAGGGGACCCGGGTACGGGGTCTCGGGCGCCAGGCGGTACTCGACCGACACACCGACGATGCCCAGGCGCGGGCACCACTGGTCGAAGCGCAGGTCCTCCATCTCGTAGGTGCCGAGCACGTATCCGCCGCCGTGGATCGAGTACACACACGGAAGGGGGCCGGTCAGTCCCTTGGGGGTGTGCACGCGCAACACGACGTCGGGCCCGCCTTCGGGACCGCGCACGGTGTGGTCGACGCGCTCGACATCATCGGACAGCTGGATCTGGTCACCGAAGGCGAGGCGCTGGGCGCGGATGGCGGGCAGGCTCTCGGCGGTGAGCTCACCGACCAGCACCGGCATCTGGGCCAGCACGGCGGCGATGGTGGGGTCGATGGCGCGCTCGACGGACATGGCCGGCGATTCTACGGGACTCGGTAGCGTGCCGCCGTGGTGCCGTCCCGCTCCACCCGCTCCGCGCCCGCCGGCCTCCTGCTGGCCCCTGGCGCCGGCGCCGGCTCCGACCAGCCCGCGCTCGTCGCCGTGGACCGGGCCGCGTCCGCCGCCGGCGTGACCGTCGAGCGCATGGACTTCCCGTACCGGCTGGCCGGGCGGCGCAGCCCGGACCGCCCGGACGTGCTCGAGGGGGCGGTGCGCGACCGCGCCGAGGCGCTGGCGGCGCAGCTCGGCGTGGGAACCGAGCGGCTCGTCCTCGGCGGACGGTCGATGGGCGGGCGCATCTGCTCCCAGGTCGTGGCGGCGGGGCTGCCGGCGGCGGGGCTGGCGCTGATCAGCTACCCGCTGCACCCGCCCGGCCGGCCCGACCGGCTGCGCACCGGGCACCTGCCCGCCCTGACGGTTGCGTGCCTGTTCCTGTCCGGGACGCGCGACGCCTTCGGTACGCCCGACGAGCTGACCGCCGCCACATCCGTCATCCCGGGACCGGTCACCCACGTGTGGGTCGAGGGCGGGGACCACGGGCTGCGCCGGCGCGACGACCAGGTGGCGGCGGCGGTGGCGGAGTGGCTGGCGTCCCTCGGACCGCCGCCCTGATGGGCACCGGCTCGGAGATCCCTAGGCTACGACAGTGACGGCCCCGCCGGGATTCGAGGTGGTGTGCGAGATCCAACCCCCGACACGGCCCGACCTGATGATGGTGCGCCACCAGATCGGGGTGATGAGCCGCATCGCCTCGGGCTTCCTCATCCCCGACAACCACCTGGGGCGGGCCACCGTGTCCAGTGTCGCCGTCGCTCACGAGGTCGACCGCATGGGCGGGCGCGCCGTGGCGTGCCTCAACGCGCGTGACCGGAACCTGCTCGGGTTCCGGCGCGATCTGCTCACCGCCGCCGCCTACGGCGTCGACGAGTTCCTGTTCGTCTACGGGGATGCGCCGACTTCGGGGGCCAGGACCGGAGAGCTGACCGTGCGCGCCATGGTCGAGGAGCTGCGTCGGTTCCCCGCCTTCTCCGCCCACGGGGTCACGACCCGGGTCGGCGTGACCAGCCGCCTCGGCCCGCTGCCGGCGTGGAAGACCGACGCCGACTTCCTGTTCGTCCAGGCGTCCTACCGTCCCGACGCCCTGGCGGCGTGGCGGGAGTCGCTCCACTTCCCGGGGCGGGTCCACGCCGGGGTGCTGGTCCCCCCGAGCGGGGCGCGCGCCCGCAAGTGGGCGGCGGAGATTCCCGAGATCGACGTGCCGGGGGAGTGGATCGACGCGGTGGACCGCGACCCGATGGCGGGCGTGGATCTGGCCTGCGATCTGGTGGCCGAGATAGCCGAGCGGGGCGGCTTCGACGGCGTCCACCTCATCCCGGGTGTCCGCTACCGGGAGGTGTCGGCCCGGCTCGAGGAGTGGATCCGCTGACGCCACGGGCCGGCCTCTGGTCCCCTGCCGGCCACTGAAAGTTCGCCGTTCCCGGGCAGGAGCGGGACCGGGAGACGGCCAACAGTTGTGGCGTGGCCCAGCTAACCCGGCGGTCGGCGCTCGGCGGCATGGCCGCAGGACTGGGCCTGGGTCTGAGCGGACCGGCCGGACGGTTGATCGAGCGGGCGGCGGCCGCTCCGGCCCGGTGCCGGTCGCTCGACGACATCGAGCACGTGGTGATCCTCATCATGGAGAACCGGTCCTTCGACCACCTCCTCGGCAGCTACCGGGGGGTGGCGGGCTTCGCCGACCCGGGGGTACCCCGGCAGCGGGCCCGGGGCGGCCGCCCGGTCTGGTACCAGTACGGGTGGGCGCCGGGGGACGCCACGCCCCACGCGTCGCACTGGCTCCTGCCCTTCCACCTCGACACCGCCGATCCCGGCGCCGACGCCGAGTGCGCCAACGACATCACCCACGCCTGGGTAGCCCAGCACCAGTGCTGGAACGGCGGCGCCATGGACGGTTGGGTGCGGACCCATGTGGCCGCCGACGGGATAGCCGGCGGACCGACGACCATGGGGTACTACCGGCGCCAGGACCTGGCGTTCCTCTACTCGCTGGCCGACGCCTTCACGGTGTGCGACCGGTACCACTGCTCGGTGATGGGTCCGACCGTGCCCAACCGCCTGTATTCGATGTCGGCCACGATCGACCCCGACGGACATCTCGGCGGCGGTCCGGTGGTCGACAACCCGGCCACGGGGCTGCAGCTGGCGTCGGCCACGGCCGACTTCCACTGGAAGACGATGCCCGAGATGCTCGAGGACCACGGCGTCAGCTGGAAGGTGTACCAGCTGGCGGGGTCACAGACGACCGACGAGCTGTCCGACACCGTCCTCTACTACTTCCCGCCGTTCCGCGATCCGAGCTCACCCTTGTTCCAGAAGGGGCTGCTGCCGGCATTCCCGGGTGACTTCCAGAGCGACGTGGCGGCGGGGACACTGCCTTCGGTCTCCTGGATCGTGCCGTCGTCGGCCCTCGACGAGCATCCCCCTGCTCCCGCTCCTCTCGGGCAGCTCGAGGCCACCCGGCAGCTGCTGGCGACACTGGTGGCCAACCCGGCGGTGTGGGAGCGCACGGTGGTCTTCGTCACCTACGACGAGAACGGGGGTTTCTTCGACCACGTGCCTCCTCCCGGCGCCTCACGCGGCACGCCCGGAGAGTGGCTCACCACCAAGCCGGCGGTCGGGAGCAACGTCGCTCCTGACGGGTCCGTCATCGACGGGCCCGTCGGCCTCGGCTTCCGGGTGCCCATGCTGGTGCTCTCACCGTTCACGGTCGGCGGCCTGGTGAGCAGCCGGACCTTCGACCACACCTCGACGCTGCGGTTCCTCGAGTCGCGCTTCGGGGTCGGGGTCCCGAACCTCAGCGCCTGGCGCCGGTCGGTCACGGAGGACCTGACGGGGGCGATCGACTTCGCCGGCCGTGGAGGGAGCGGAGCGGGGTCCGATGTCCTTGCCTCGGCGGGCCCGCAGGTGGCCACCGACGCCGAGCGGATAGCGGTCCAGTGCGCGGAGATGATCCCGGCGGAGGCTGCGCCCCACCCCTACCCGGTCCCCACCCCGCAGTCGGCGCCTTCCCAGGAGCCCGGGCGGGCCCGCCGGCCCAGCGGGCCGGTCTGCGGGGTGGCGCCGGCCGCGAGGTGATCGGCCCCCGGTCCGATCCAGCGGCGTGCCCTCAGGCGTGGGACACTGCGGCCGTGACCACGACGTGGCTTCCCGATCTGCCCCCGGGGGAGACGGACTGGGACCGGGTGGCGGCGCTGTTGCCGGCCGCGTTCGAGGCGGTGGCCGAGCTCCAGCGGACGGTGTGGGCCAGCTTCGACCCGGTGGTGCTCGAACTGGCCCGCCTGCGCACCGCCCAGCTCCTCGGCTTCTCGGCCGGCCTGGCTGTGCGCAGCGCCGCAGCCCGGCGGATGGGTCTGGAGGAGGCCAGGATCTCGGCTCTGGCCGAGTGGCCGACGTCGCCTCTCTTCTCGGACGCCGAGCGGGCCTGTCTGGCTCTGACCGAGCAGTTCGTCATGGACGCCAACGGGGTCACCGACGAGCTGGTCGGAGCCGTGCTGGAGCAGTATTCGGCCGCCGACTGCCACACCTTCGTCAACGCCGTCTCCGCCTTCGAGACGTTCCAGCGGGGATGCCTGACGCTCGGGATCGGCTCCAGCCCGGAAGCGGCGTGGCTCTCCCCACCCCCCAGAGAGGATCCGGCATGACACCGCGCATCCCGCTGCCCACGGACCAGCTGACCAGCCTCGGGATCCCCGACACCGGCTCGCTGTCCCCGGAGATCTCCAAGGTGCGGGGCCGGATCTACCGGGAGACCAACAAGATCAACAGCGTCGACCCGGTGACGACGGAGCTGGTCCGCATGCGCAACGCCCGTTATCAGGCCTGTTTCTTGTGAATGAGCGTCCGCGGCGCAGTTGCGCAGCAGCAGGGAGCTGACGAGAAGCTGTTGGCGGAGGTCGACCACTACGAGGACAGCGAGCTGTCGCCGATCCAGAAGGCCGCCCTCCGCCTGGCCGACGCCTACCTCACCTACCCGGCGGACATGACGGACGAGGTCAGGGCCGAGGTGCTCTCCCACCTGGACTCGGCGCAGGTCGCCGAGCTGGTCCTCAAGCTGATGGGCTTCAGCAGCGACAAGATCATGGTGGCCCTCGGGCTCGACCTCGAAGAGATGACGATCATCCCCCTCTGATCGGGGCGAGGCTCAGGGGACCGGCGGCGCTGCCGATACGGCGGCGTGTCGCGACCGGCGGAGGCCACCACGATCGCGTCGGGCGTCCCTCGCCGGGTGAGGCGTGCGGTCGGGGCGGCGGTCGCCGGCCTGATCCTGGCGGGGGCGGCCCTGAGCGTTGCGGTCCCGGCCCGCCCGGCCACGGCGGCCCCGGCCATTCCGGCCCGCACCGCGTGGATCGAGGGGGACTCGGTCCTGCTGGGCGCCGCTGCCGACACCCAGGCCGATCTGGCCGGTGACGGGTGGAAGGCCACGGTGGCCCCCTTCGGCGGGCTGCAGCTGGTGGCGGCCATCGACGTCTTCCGGAAGGTCCGACCGGAGATGGGCTCGGTCGCGGTCATCGAGCTCGGCAACAACTACGTAGGCGACCCCGGCGCCTTCGGGGCCCAGATCGACCAGGCCATGTCGGTGCTGGCCGGCATGCACGTGATCTGGCTCACCACCGCGCTGTTCGAGCCCCGCCAGTCGGCCATCAACGCCCAGATCTGGGCGGCGGCGCGGCGTTGGCGCAACCTCGAGGTGCTCGACTGGAGCAGCACCGTGCGTGCCGACCCGTGGGCGGTCGGCCCCGACAGGCTGCATCTGACGACCGACGGCCGGTCCCTGATGGCGGTGCTGATCCGGCAGCGGCTGGACGCCTGGTACCGGCAGTACACCGGCCCGGCCCGACCGGTCGTGGCGGCGTTCGGGGGCGCGCCGGGCCTCGGGCCCCTCGGGCAGGTCGCCACCGCGGGCAACGCCGCCGGCATCGGGGCCACGCCCACCGGCCGGGGTTACTGGGTCGCCGGTGGGGACGGCGGGGTCCTCACCTACGGGGACGCCCGTTTCTACGGTTCGGCCGGCGGGCTCCACCTGGCCGCGCCGGTGGTCGGGATGGCCGCCACCCCCGACGGGGGCGGCTACTGGCTGGTGGGGTCGGACGGCGGGATCCTCACCTACGGGGACGCCGGCTTCTTCGGCTCCGCCGGCGCCCTGCCGCTGTCGGCGCCCGTGGTCGGGATGGCCCCCACCCCTGACGGCCGCGGCTACTGGCTGGTGGCCTCCGACGGAGGGGTGTTCAGCTTCGGGACCGCCCGCTACTACGGCTCGGCGGGCGGGATTCACCTGGCCGCCCCCGTCGTCGGGATGGCCGTCACCCCAGACGGCCGCGGCTACTGGCTGGTGGCGTCGGACGGCGGCATCCTCACCTACGGGGACGCCGGCTTCTTCGGCTCCGCCGGCGGCCTGCGCCTCGATTCACCGGTCACGGCCATGGCCGCCGCCCCCGGCGGCCGGGGCTACTGGCTGGTGGCGTCCGACGGCGGGCTGTTCACGTTCGGGGACGCCCGCTTCTCCGGCTCTGCGGTGGGGGCGCCGGCGCCGATGTCGGGCGCCGCCTTCACCGACATGACCGCTCGCCCGGGCGGGGGCTACTGGCTGCTGGGCCAGCAGCCGGACTGACCGGCCTGGTTCGCGAGGGCGCCGGCGGACACGTCCCGGTCAGGACTTACGGGTGGCGAGGAACACCGGGATGACCCGCGACGTCTTGGCCTGGTACTCCTCGTAGGGCGGGTAGGCCGCGACCGCCCGGTCCCACCAGGTCCTCCGTTCGTCACCCTCGAGCTCCCTCACGGTGACGTCGAAGACCTCAGGGCCGTCCTGGAGCCGGACCTCGTCGGGCCGGGCCCGGAGGTTGAACACCCAGACGGGGTGCTTGGGCGCTCCTCCCATCGACCCGACGAGGGCGTAGCCGCCGTCGTGCTCGACCCGCATCACCGGGCTCTTGCGGACCTTTCCGCTCCGGTTGCCGCGATGGGTGACCACGACCACCGGCATCCCGGTGTCGAGCAGGGTGGTGCCGTCCTTCCCACCCGAGCGCTCGTAGGTCTCGACCTGGTCCCGCACCCAGTCCCAGGGGCTCGGGGCGTATTCGCTGTCGTCGTCCATCTGGTCAGGCTACGAGGTCAGGTAGCGGTCGATCACCCGGTGCATGTGGAGGACGTTGCCCTCCTGGCGCGGGTTGAGCCGGAGCCCGCGACATCCTCGGGACCTCATCCCGGCCTGGACCTCGCCGAGGTTGCCGTAATCCTGGTTGGTGATCAGACCCCAGTCCCGCTCCTGCCAGTCGGCGAAGAACTTGCGGGTCGGCATCTTCCACTCGGCACCCGGTCGCGGCCATTCGAGCACCCACGTGTCCTTGATGGAGCTGTCGGGGTTCAGCCCGTTGGGACGCACGCGGAACAGGATGGCACTGCCGGGATACACCGGTCCCACCATGTTCGGGAACCACAGGACGTCGTCGGCGCTCGTCAGCTGGTCGGGCTCGAGCCCGGTCAGGTCGATCCCGCGCGACCGCAGCAGCTCGTACCGGCGCTCTTGGTACAGCTCGAGCAGGCTCCGGCTCCCCGGCTCGAGGGCCCGGACGTCCTCGACGATCGCCCGTTCCTCCTTGAGGAAGGCGCCGCCGAGGCCCGCGACCATGCTGGCCAGGATCTCACCCTCGTCGTACTGATCGGGCCCCAGGCCGAGGCGGGGGCTGGGCCGCAGCTGCCGGCGGGCGTTGGCCAGCCGGCCGTAGTGGGCGTGGACGTCGAACTGCTCGTACTCGAGAGCGACGTCGTCGGTGTAGGGAAGGATCTGGGGGTGCAACCCCTGCACGTGGTAACCCTCGTTGAAGGCGTCCACCACCGCCTTCCAGTTGGCGGGGACGACCGTGGTGAGATAGGCACGGAACCGCAGGTCCTCGAACCGGTAGGCGCGCAGGAGCGCCGGGAGCGGGTCGAGGAACTCCAGCAGCGGCGGAGCGCCGGGGTCGAGGCTCACGAAGACGAACCCGCCCCACACCTCCGCCCGCACCGCGCCGAGACCGAGGTCGGCCGGCAGGGCGGGGAACTCCTGGCGGTCGGGAACGTCGATCAGGCGGCCGTCGAGGCCATAGGTCCAGGCGTGGTAGGGGCACCGGATCCGGTCGTCGGGCAGGCGGCCACAACCCTGGGCCAACCGGGTGCCGCGGTGCAGGCAGGTGTTGTAGTAGGCCCGGATCCCTCCCGACCCGATCCCGCCTGAGCCCTCGCGCACCACGAGGACCGACTGGTCCCCGATCGTGTACTCGAGGTAGTCCCCCCGCTCGGGTATCTCCTCCTCGCGACAGGCGACCTGCCACACCCGGCTCCACAGCCGGTCCATCTCGAGATCGAGGAACTGCCGGGTCGTGTAGCGCTCCTTGGGCAGCAAGCCGTCCTCGTGTACCAGCAGGGCGGCGATGTCGGCGCTGTGCATCCTGCGGGCCCTCCTCCCGGCTCCGCCGGCAATGTAACTGCCCCCGGGCCCACCCCTTCCCGCGGCCGGCTCCCGATCGCCGGGCCGTCGCCTCGGCCATGCTGTCGTCGGTGCGCGTCCACCTCGACACCGACTTTGCCGGGGACACCGATGACGCCGCCGCGCTGGCCCTCCTGCTCGGATCCGATCGGGCCGAGATCACCGGGGTCACGACCGTGGCCGACCCCGACGGGCGCCGGGCCGGCTACGTGCGACGCATGCTGGCCCTCACCGGACAGCAGCACATCCCGGTGGCCGCCGGAGCGGGCGTCTCGTCGACCACGGGCCGGGAGATGGGCGGCCTGCCCGACCACGGCCGCTACTGGGGCGGTGAGCCGGCCCGGCCCGGTCCCGCGGACGAGGAGGGGGCGGTGCGGCTGCTGGCCGCCAGCGTCGATGCCGGAGCGGTCGTGATCGGGATCGGTCCGTACACCAATCTGGCGAGCCTGGAGGCGAGCCGTCCCGGCTCGCTGGCGCGGACGCGCGTGGTGCTGATGGGCGGGTGGGTGCGCCCGCCCGCGCCCGGCCTGCCGCCGTGGGGCCCGGACGTGGACTGGAACGTGCAGTGTGACACCGATGCGGCCCGCCGCGTGTTCGCGGGCGCAGCCGAGGGCGGGCTGGTGCTGGTGACCCTCGGTGCGACCCTCGAGGCCCACCTCCGCGCCGGGCAGTTGGGACGGCTGGAGGACTCCGGGCCGCTGGGGAGGCTCCTGGGCCGCCAGGCCCGGGCCCACGCCGCCGACAACGGCATGACCGGGATGGGAAGGACGCACCCCGGCCTTCCGGACGATCTTCTCAACTTCCAGTACGACCCGGTGGCGTGCGCGGTGGCGCTCGGCTATCCCGTGGTCACCACTGCCGTCCTGCCCCTCTGTCCGGTCGTGGAGGAAGGGGTGCTGCGCTTCGAAGAGGATCGGGACGGCAAGGCGTGTGAGGTCGTGACCGCGGTCGACGGTCCCGCCTTCGACGAGGTGTGGCTGGCCGCCGTCGAGGCTGCCGACGGCCGCGATCAGGATGCTTCGGTGTGATGCGGCGGAGCCTGGTCCGACTGTTGGGATCAGGCTCCGAGGAGCCCACCCGGACGCGGACTGCCATCCGGGTGGGCTCGGTACGGAACCGATATCGGCACGGAGGGGCCTTCCGATGCCGTGGTGCTCGGAGCTGGGATCAGCCCAGCAGCTTGAGAACCAGCTGAGGTGCGGCGTTGGCCTGGGCCAGCATCGACTCACCGGTCTGCATCAGGATCTGCTTCGACGTGAACGTCGTCATCTCCTGAGCCATGTTGGTGTCGGTGATGCTGGAGGCGGCTGCCGTCAGGTTCTGCTGGCCGATCGTCATGTTGGCCACGATGCCCTGGATCTCGTTCTGAGAGGCACCGAGCTTGGCCGACAGGGCGTTGAGGTTCGACAGAGCCGTCTGGACCAGGGTGATCGCCGACTGCGCCGCCGCCGTCGTTCCGACCGAGGCCGCTCCGGTCCCAACGCCGAGGGCGGTGGAGCCGGCCGACGTGATCGTCACCGAGATCTGGTCGAACGTGGCGTTGTACGCCCCGATCTGGAAGGTCCCGGTGTAGGTCCCGTCGAGGAGCTGGGTCTGACCGAACTGGGTGGTATGGGCAATCTGGTCGAGCTCGCTCTGCAGAGCAGAGAACTCCTGCTGGTCGGCCGACTGGGCGGTGGCATCGGCGGCACCGCCGTTGGACGACTGGGTGGCCAGCTGCTCCATGGTCTGCAGGATCTGGGCGGACTGGTTGAGGGCGCCCATCGCCACCTGCAGGACCGACACCGCGTTCTGACCGTTGGAAACGGCCACTCCGTAGCCCCCGGCCTGGTTGTTCAGGTACTGGGAGACGACGAAGCCGGCGGGGTCGTCGGCGGCCGTCTGGACCCGGAGACCCGAGGACAGACGGTTCAT
>DASUHN010000317.1 GCA_036273495.1 Acidimicrobiales bacterium
TACGACGACGGGATAGCGGTCAACGTCCTGTCTCCATCCGGGCTGGTGGCGACTCCGGGGGTGATCCACCACGGCCTCAACCGCAACGTCCCGGAGGACCGGCTGGAGCCCCCGGCGGTCATCGTCGAGGCCGCCTACGCCCTGTGCACCGGTGACCCGCGCGCCCTGACCGGAAGGATCGCGTACGCCAAGCCCCTCCTGGCCGAACTTGGGATCCCGGTCCCGACCGCATCTGGGCCGGTCGGCTAGGCCCTGAACCAGAACGGCCCGATCGGGATGCCGTCGGAGTCGCGGACCGGAAAAACGGGGTGTGGGACCTGGAGCCCGAGAGCGGAATCGAACCGCTGACCTGCGCATTACGAGTGCGCTGCTCTGCCGGCTGAGCTACTCGGGCGAAGTGGTCACTCTACCAACGGCCTCATTCCGCCCGGCCCAGCTTGACGAGGAGCGCCTGCAGCATCAGCGACTCGTTGGGGTTGCGGACGAGCTCCCGGCCGGCCTCGTCGATGGCGGCAACGGCGGCAGCGGCCGCCCGGCCGTCCCCTTCCGACCGGGCGGCGACCATCCGGTTGCGGTACTCGCCGGCGAGGGCGGCGAGGCCGGCGCGCAGCTCGTCGGTGCGGATCCGGCGCTGCTGGCGGCGGTGGCGCTCCTCGAGGTCGCGCAGGCCCGCTCCCCGCTCGCCGAACTCCTTGGCGCGGGCGGTGGCGGCCGCCAGCTCCTCGGTCTGGCGCCGGCGCAGGGGCTCGAGGGTGGCCTCGCATCCCTCGAGCAGCTCCGCCACCAGCCGGGCCACCGTGGCCCCGGTGCCATCCAGGCGCCGCGGCACGTTCCGCCAGGCCCGGCGCCAGTCCTCGGCCTCGGGCTCGTCGGCGGCCCGGGGCGCCAGGTCGACCCGCACACACCGGCTGGCGATCGTCACCATCTCCGGCGAGACGGTCTCGGCGGTGACCACGAACACCGTGCCCGGGGCCGGCTCCTCGATCGTCTTCAGGAGGGCGGGCGCGGCCGGCCCCACCAGGTGCAGCTCGGTGAGGATCAGCACCTTGCGCCCGGCCTCGCTCGGGGTGCGGGCCGACAGGCGCACCACCTCGCGGGCCTCCCCCACGGTGATCGACGCTCCCGTCCGCTCCCGGACGACGACGTCGGGGTGCAGCCCGGCCCGTACCCGCCGACACGTCTCGCACGTCCCGCATCCGCCGTCCGGGCACACCAGGGCGGCGGCGAAGGCCACGGCCATGTCCCGCTTCCCCGCTCCCGGTGGACCGAGGAGCAGGTAGGCGTGCACGGGCGAGCGCGCCGCCGCCGCCAGCGCCGCCACCGCCCGGTCCTGTCCGGTCAGCGCACCGAGGACCGGGGGGATGCTCACCGTCGCCGACGTCACCGGATCCCCATGTCCGCCAGTCCGGCGGTCACCCGGACCTCCACGTCCTCGACCGTCCCGCTGCCGTCGGCCACCAGCCAACGCTCGGGATCACCGGCGGCCAGCTCCCGGAAGCCGGCAGCGACCCGGTCGTGGAAGTCCCGCCCGGCGCTCTCGAGCCGGTCCGCCTCCCGGCTCCGGCGTGACGCGGCCACCTCCGGGGACACCTCGAGCAGCACCACGGCGTCGGGCCAGATTCCCTGCGCCGCCCATGTGCACATGCCCCGGAGCTCCTCGACGTCCAGGCCCCGGCCGTAGCCCTGGTAGGCCAGAGTCGAATGACTGAACCGGTCGGTGACCACGAGCCGGCCTGCGCCCAGGGCCGGGACCACCACCTCCGCCACGTGTTGGGCGCGCGCCGCCAGCATCACGAGCGTCTCGGCCCGGGCGTCGAAGGCCGGGCCTTCTCCGTGGTCGAGCACCAGGGTGCGCAGGGCCTCACCGAGGGTCGTGCCCCCCGGCTCCCGGGTGAGCAGGGCGCCCGTCCGGGCGGCGAAGCGCGCCGCCTGCGTCGACTTCCCGCAGCCCTCGCCGCCCTCGAAGGCGATGAGCCGGCCCCGGGCCATCTCAGTCCTTCGCCGGCGTGGACTTCTTCGCTCCCGCCTTCTTGGCCCCCGCCTTCTTGGCCCCCGCCTTCTTGACTCCGGCGGCCTTCTTGACCCCGGCCTTCTTGACCGTCCGGCGGGGCTTGGCCGGGCCCGCCGCCCTCCGGTCCGCCAGCAGCTCGGCCCCCCGCTCGGGCGTGATCGTCTCGGGGTCGTCACCCTTGCGGAGCGACGCGTTGGTCTCCCCGTCGGTGACGTAGGGCCCGAACCGCCCGCTCTTGACGACCATCGGCGCCCCGGTGGCGGGGTCGGGGCCGAGCTCCTTGAGGGGGGCCGCCGACCGGGCGCCCCGGCGGGTCTTGGGCTGGGCAAACAACGCCAGCGCCTCGTCCAGGCCCACCGTGAAGAGAGCCTCCTCGGCGTCGACCGACCGCGTGTCGGAGTCCTTCTTCAGGTAGGGCCCGAACCTCCCGTTGAGGGCCACGATCTCCTGCCCGTCGGCGGGGTCCACCCCCACGACCCGGGGCAGCGACAAGAGGCGCAGCGCCTCCTCGAGGGTCACGCTGTCGAGCGACATCGACTTGAACAGCGACGCCGTGGGCGGGCGCTCCTTCGAGTCGGGCTCGGGCTGGCCCAGCTGCACGTACGGGCCGTACCGCCCCGCCTTGGCGACAACCGGGAGGCCGGTGGCGGGATCCTCGCCCAGGTCCCGGTCCCCGCTGGGCGCCGAGAGCAGCTCCTCGACCTTCTCGACGGTCAGCTCGTCGGGCGCCAGGTCCTCGGGGATCGACGCCCGGTCCTCGCCCCGCTGGACGTAGGGCCCGTAGCGGCCGACGCGAACGACCAGCTCCTGGCCGTCCGAGCCGGGCCCGATCGGGATGGAGTTGACCTCACGCGCGTCGATGCGATCGAGGTGCTCCGACACGACGGTCTTGAGCCCGGGCGCCCCGTTCCCAAAGTAGAAGCGCCGCAGCCATGGCACCGACTCCTGGGACCCGCCGGCGATCTCGTCGAGGTCGTCCTCCATGGCGGCGGTGAACCCGTAGTCGACCAGCTCGGGAAAGTGGGACTCGAGCAGCCCCACCACGGCGAAGGCGACGAAGGACGGCACGAGCGCCGTTCCCTTCTTCCACACGTAGCCCCGGTCCTGGACGGTGGAGATGATCGACGCGTACGTCGACGGGCGTCCCACACCCATCTCCTCCAGTGCCTTGACCAGAGACGCCTCGGTGTAGCGGGCCGGCGGCTGGGTGGCGTGGGAGCGGGGATCCATCCCGTCCACGGCCAACGCGTCCCCGGCGCTGAGCGGGGGCAGGCGCACCTCCCGGTCTTCGAGCTCGGCCTCGGGATCGTCGGCGCCCTCCACGTAGGCCCGCATGAATCCGGGGAACAGGATGACCTTGCCGCTGGCGCTGAAGGTCGCCTCCACCGCGTGCCGCAACGCCTCGGGTGCGGAGGCGGCGGGCGCGGCCGTGCCGGTGATGCGCACCTGGGCGCTGGTGCCGCGGGCGTCCGCCATCTGCGACGCGATAGTCCGCTTCCACACCAGGTCGTACAGGCGGAGGTCGTCCCCGTGCAGCTCCCCGGACAGCTCGTCGGGGGTGCGCATCTCGTCTCCCGCCGGCCGGATGGCCTCGTGGGCCTCCTGGGCGTTCTTCACCTTCTTCTCGTAGCGGCGGGGCTGGGCCGGCAGGTACTCGTCCCCGTACATGCGGGTGATGCGCTCCCGTGCCGCCGCCACCGCCGACTCGGCGAGGGTGGTGGAGTCGGTGCGCATGTAGGTGATGTAGCCGTTCTCGTACAGCCGTTGGGCCACCTGCATGGTGCGCGCCGAGCCGAAGCGCAGCTTGCGGCTCGCCTCCTGCTGCAGCGTGGAGGTGATGAACGGCGCGTAGGGGCGCCGGGTGAACGGCTTCTCCTCGACCGAGTCCACCCGGAAGGAGGTGTCGTGGAGCCGCTCGGCCAGGTTACGGGCCTCGGCCTCGCCGAGGAGCACCGGGGCGGCGACGCCGTTCCCGGCCGCCTCCAGGCGGCCCTCCGGGCTGAAGTCGCGTCCGAGGGCCAGGCGCCGGCCGTCGAGAGCCGAGAGCGTGGCGGAGAAGGTGCGGGGGTCCCCGGCCTCGGCCTCGAAGAGGGCCTCGATGTCCCACCACTCGGCCGACCGGAACCGCATCCGGGCCCGCTCCCGGTCGACCAGCATCCGGGTGGCCACGCTCTGCACCCGCCCCGCCGACAGCCGGGGCATGACCTTCTTCCACAGGACCGGGCTGACCTCGTAGCCGTAGAGGCGGTCGAGGATCCGGCGCGCCTCTTGGGCGTCGACCAGGCGCCGGTCCAGCTCCCGACCCTCCCGGACCGCCCGCTCGATGGCGGTGGGGGTGATCTCGTGGAAGACCATGCGGCGCACCGGCACCCGGGGGGCCAGCACCTCGATCAGGTGCCAGGCGATCGACTCCCCCTCGCGGTCCTCGTCGGTCGCGAGGAACAGCTCGTCGGCGTCCTTGAGGAGCGACTTCAGCCGGGCGACCTGGGACTTCTTCTCCCGGGCCACCACGTAGAGGGGCTTGAAGTCGTTCTCGGTGTCCACCCCGAGGCGGGCCCACGCCTCGCCCTTGTAGGCGGCGGGGACCTCGGCGGCGTTGCGTGGCAGGTCCCGGATGTGGCCGATGGACGACTCGACCACGTAGTCGCGCCCCAGGTACCCGGCGATGGTCCGGGCCTTGGCGGGGCTCTCAACGATCACAAGCGGCTTGGGCATTCGAATGAGCAGGGTGCGCGGCGGCTCGGGCCGGTGTCAAACGTTTGTGTCGTACCCGACCATCCCGGCGGGGGGCGGGCCCCTCGAAACCGGACACGGAAAGTGGTCAAGTTGACCACCGACCGTGCCGATAGTCGGGAAGGACGCCCACCGGCCACCCGGCGGGCGGAGCGACAGAGGCCCGGTGCCGCCGCCAACCCCGCCCCCGGCGGCTGGCCCGGGCCTAGGTCGCCTCCCCGCTCAGGCGCGGGCGCCTACGGCGTCCCCGGAGGGGGCGGGATCGGCCTCCCCGATGGACTCGGTCGAGCGCTTGGAGAAGGCGATGGAGCCGAGCAGGACCGCCAGGGCAATGCCGGCCACCGTGTAGCGCTCGGCGGCGTGGGTGTGCAGCTTGATGACCTCCGGGAGGATCAAGAGCGACACCAGGTTCATCACCTTGATCAGCGGGTTGAGGGCGGGCCCGGCGGTGTCCTTGAAGGGGTCTCCGACGGTGTCACCGATGACCGCCGCCTTGTGGGCCTCGGAGCCCTTGCCCCCCTCGTGGCCGTCCTCGATGTACTTCTTGGCGTTGTCCCACGCCCCGCCGGCGTTCGACAGGTACACCGCCATCAGCTGGCCGGTGAGGATGGCCGCGGCCAGGAAGGCTCCGAGGGCGAAGTAGTTGATCCCGAAGCCGACGATCACGGGCGAGAGGATCGCGAGCAGGGCCGGGGTCACCAGCTCCCGCTGGGCGGCGGCGGTGCAGATGGCGATGACCCGCCCGTACTCGGGACGCTCGGTGCGGTCCATGATCCCGGGGTGCTCCCGGAACTGCCGGCGCACCTCCTGCACCACGGTCCCGGCCGAGCGGCCCACGGCCCGGATGGCCAGGCCGGAGAAGAGGAAGGCGATGGAGCCCCCGATGAGCAGCCCCACGAACGTGGTCGGGTTGGCGACGTTGATCTGGGTTCCGATGTCCTTGAAGATGGCGTTGCCGGTGGCGGTGACGCCCGACAGCGGCTCGTTGGCGATGGTCTCGACGAACGAGGCGAACAGGGCCACGGTGGCGATCACCGCCGAGGCGATGGCCACCCCCTTGGTGATGGCCTTGGTCGTGTTGCCGACGGCGTCGAGGCTGACCATGATCCGCTGGGGCTCCCCCTCGAACTCGCCGGCCATCTCGGCGATTCCGGCGGCGTTGTCGGACACCGGCCCGAAGCTGTCCTCGGAAACCACCATGCCGGCGGTGGACAGGAGCCCGATGCCGATGAGCGCCACCAGGTAGAGGGTGAACTCGATGTTCCCGTTGCCGAGGGCGATGGCCACGGCCAGCGCGATGGCGATGGCCACGATGGCCCACACCGACGACTCGAGCCCGGACGCGATGCCCGACAGCACCGTCGTGGCCGGGCCCGTCCGGGCCGACGCGGCGATCTCTTTGACCGGGGAGGTCTCGGTCGACGTGAAGTACTCGGTGATCACGCTGGCGACCTGGCCCAGCACCACCCCGACCAGCACGGCGAAGAACACCTTCCAGCTGTGCACGTAGAAGTGGGCCACCAGGGCGGCGGCTATGAGGGTCAGGAAGCCGGACAGCCGGTAGGCGCGGTTGATCGGGGACATGGCGCTGCGATCGCGCTCCGTGGCCCGCACAGCGTAGATGCCGATGATCGAGGCCAGGATCCCGAAGCCGGCCACGATCAGGGGGAAGATCAGGCCCCGGGCCGAATGGCCGCCGGGGCCGTTGAAGGCGGCGTAGCCGAGGATCAGCGAGGCGACGATCGTCACCGCGTAGGACTCGAACAGGTCCGCCGCCATGCCGGCGCAGTCACCGACGTTGTCCCCCACGTTGTCGGCGATGGTCGCGGCGTTGCGGGGATCGTCCTCCGGGATGCCGACCTCGACCTTGCCGACGAGGTCGGCGCCGACGTCCGCCGCCTTGGTGAAGATGCCCCCGCCGACTCGCATGAACAGGGCCAGCAGCGAGCCGCCGAACCCGAAGCCCTCGAGGACGTTGGTCACCGAGTTCTGGAAGATCAGGGTGATCACCGACGCGCCGATCAGGCCCAGCCCCACGCAGAACAGGCCGGTGATGCCGCCCGTGCGGAAGGCGATGCGCAGTGCGGGCGGCAGCGTGCCGTTCCGGGCGGCAGCGGCGGTCCGCACGTTGCCGCGCACCGCCAGGCTCATCCCGATGGTGCCGGTGAGCCCGGAGAAGAGGGCGCCGACGAGGAACGCTATGGCGCGCGCCAGCCCCGACCCCACGAAGCTCAGATGGTGGGGCTGGCCCGGCTGGCCGACCTTGACGGCGGTGATGAACACCAGCACCGCCAGCGGGATCACGACGATGCCGATGGTGCGGAACTGCCGGCGGAGGAAGGCCTCGGCCCCCTCCTGGATGGCGGCGGCAATCTCCTGCATCGCCGTCGTGCCGGTGTCCTCGGCCAGCACGCCGCGCATCAGGCCGAAGGCGGCGAGCAGGGCCACGACTCCCGTGATCAGGGCAAAGACCAGCCATTCCTTCTCTGTGCTCCGGAGGAGGAACGGCTGGTACCCGCCCTGCGTGGCCAGCATGGACATCATGCGGAGTGCTCCCTTCTGTCGGATCGTTCCCTCTTGCGCGCCGCCGCCCGCCCCGAAGGGGCCGGCTCCTTGCCGACGGACTCCTTGCTCACGAACAGCTGGCGGGCCAGCTTCTCGCCCACGGTTCGGTCCTCCCCGGCCACGCGCAGCACCAGCGGACCGTCGAAGGGGTGCTTCTCGCGCACCTCGACCCGCACGCCGGGACGCAGGCCCAAGGTGTCGAGGAAGGCCACGACCTCGGGGTCGGTCGAGCCCGGCACCGCCACGGTGGCCACGTCCCCCGGCTCGAGGGCATACAGCACGGGAAGCTCGTCGATGTCGGCCTCCTGGGCCTCCGGGATCGGGAAGCCGTGCGGGCAGGTGGCGGGCCGGTCGAGGGCCACGTACAGCCGCTCCTCGACCTCCTGGGGCAGGTCGTGCTCGAACGACCCGGCAAAGCGGTCGGCCTCGTTCCAGGCGTAGCCGAGCATGTCCGAGAGGAACCGCTCGACGATGCGGTGGCGACGGATGGCGGCCACCGCCGCCCGGCGCCCGAGGACGGTCAGCTCGACGCCGCGGTAGGGGCGGTGGTCGACCAGGCCCCGGTCGGCCAGGCGCTTCACGGTGGTGGTGGCCGTGCCCGGGCTGATGCCCAGCGCCTCAGCCAGCGCCCCGGTGTGGGCGTCGGTCCCCGCCTTGGTGAGGCGGTACAGGGCCTTCAGGGCCTCACGCTCGGACTTTGACAGGACCAGTTCCATAGGTTTTCGAGGCGGTGAACCTAGTTTCCGACCCTCGAAACGTGCAATTCCCGGTCAGGTCACCTCGGCCGGCTCGGCGGGGGCCAGGATCTCGTAGATGGGGTTGAGGATGGCGGGCCGGCCCCGGTGGGTCCCGACCACCCCGTCGGCCAGGAGACGGGCCCCCGGCTCGATGCCCGGCACCCGCCGGCGGCCCATGAACGTGATCAAGATGCGCCCCGTCTGGTCTTCGAGGGTGCACTCCAGGCTGGGCACCCCCGCAAAGGGCTGCACCCGCACCGACCGGATCCGGCCCGCCACCCGGGCGGGGCGGCGGGGGTGGACCTCGGCTATCGGGATGGTCCCCGCCACGTCCAGCCCCGAGAGGAGGCTCTCCTCCCGGCGCTCCCGGGGGGCCCGCTCCCTTCCGGCGGCGGGCGCCGGGTCGGGCCGGGACGCCGCCTCGGCCCCGGCCTGGGCCCGCCGGCGGTGGATCCGCTCGAGGGCCACGTCGACCGGGAACGGCACGATGGTGGCGGTCACGTGGGGAAGCTGGGCCACGACCTCCACCATCCGGTCGGCGGTCTGGTCGTGCAGCACCCGGGCCAGGGGCCCGCGGTAGGCCCGGCGGGGCAGGAGCACGCTGACCTCGGTCTCCCCGTCGGCGGAGGCCTCGGCCGCCAGCTCGAGGGCGGCCCGGGTGAGGCGGCGGTCCTGACACTCGATCAGCTCCAGGGTGAGCCGGGACAGCCCGAGGCGCGACCAGCGCTCCGACAGATCGGCGGCGTGGGCGGTGTCGAGCACGAAGTGCACGGCGCGCAGCTCGTCGGGGTTGAGGGTGCGGGCGTACTGGATGGCGCGGGCCGTGGCCAGGTCCAGCCGGTCGACGAGCACCAGCACGGTGTGGCGGCGCAGGGTGGGGGCCTCGGCCGCCCGGGCGGCCACGCCCTCCCCGAGCACGGCCGCCTCCAGCCGGTACCGGCGGTTGAGCCGGCTGAACGCCGCCACCAGGAGGGGCAGGAGGACCACGACGACCCACGCCCCCTCGGTGAACTTGGTGACCACGAAGACGAGGTCGACGATGGCCGACAGCACCCCGGCGCCGGCGCAGATGCCCAGCTTTCGCCTCCAGTGCGACCCGCGCTCCTTCCAGTGGTGGCGGACCATGCCCGCCCCCGACAGGGTGAATCCGGTGAACACGCCTATGGCGTAGAGGGCTATCAGCGAGTTCACGTTGGAGTTGGTGACCAGGAGCAGGCCCATCGCCACGACCGTGAGCACGATGATCCCGTTGGAGAAGACCAGGCGGTGACCCCGGCGCATCAGCTGGCGGGGCAGGAAGGAGTCCTCGGCGGCGAAGCTGGCGAGGAAGGGGAAGCCGGTGAAGCTGGTGTTGGCGGCCAGGATCAGGATGGCGGCGGTCCCCGTCTGCAGCATGTAGTAGAGGAAGGGGCCGGCCCCCCTGCTGCCGTAGACGTACTTGCCGACCTGGGAGATCACGGTCGGTGTCCCCGACTCGAAGGGGACCGGGTGGGTCAGGGAGGCGAACACCGAGACCACGAGGAACATGGTCCCGAGGATGATGGCCATCCAGACCAGCGTCTGGCGGGCGTTGCGGGACTGCGGGGACCGGAAGACGCTCACCCCGTTGGAGATGGCCTCGGTGCCGGTGAGCGCCGAGCCGCCGCTGGCGTAGGCCTTGAGGACGATGAACAGCGACGCCCCGAGGAACAGGCCCGAGCCGCGATGGCCGGGGTGCAAGGTTCCGGCCAGCTGGGCGGTGTGCTCGTGCAGGTGCCCGAGGGCCGCCCGCACCGCCCCCACCCCCGCCAGCACGACCATGTTGGCGATGAAGAAGAACGTCGGCACCGCGAAGCTGCGCCCCGCCTCCCTGATCCCCCGCAGGTTCCCGTAGGCCAGCAGCAGCACGAAGCCGATCCCGATGGCCGTGGTGGCCCGGCTGAGCGCCGGGACCGCCGAGGTGATGGCCGCCGTTCCCGCCGCCACCGAGACCGCAACCGTCAGCGTGTAGTCGACGAGGAGCGACGCCGCCGCCACCTGCGACACGAGCGGGCCGAGGTTCTCCCGGCTGACGACGTAGGCGCCTCCGGCTTTGGGATAGGCCTGCACGACCTGGCGGTAGAGCAGGGTGACGAGCACCAGCACGCCGATGATGGCGAGGGTGATCGGCACGAGCATGCTGAAGGCGGCCAGCCCGATGTAGGGGAACAGCACGACCAGGATCTCCTCGGTGGCGTAGGCCGAGGAGGACATGACGTCGGAGGACAGCACCGCCAGGGCAGTGGGCTTGCCCAGGCGCTCGGAGGCCAACCGCTCGCTGACGAGGGGCGGGCCGAGGAGCAGCCGTTTGACGCGATAGCCCGCGGACTCCGGGAGGGCCGGCACTTCCTTCGCGCTCACGAGCGAAGCGTACGACCGGGGGCGCCCGGGATGGCAATCACCGCCAACCGCCTGTAGTAGCAATTGGACCTGTGCACGTGGTGATCGTCGGGTGCGGGCGGGTCGGCTCGGGCCTCGGGATCTCCCTGGTGGCCGACGGCCACACCGTGGCGATCATCGACAAGCGCTCCTCGGCCTTCCGGCGCCTCCCCGAGGGCTGGGGGGGCCAGACCCTGAGCGGCTTCGGCTTCGACCGCGAGACGTTGGAGGAGGCGGGCATCCGCACGGCCGGGGCGCTGGCGGCGGTGACCAACGGGGACAACTCCAACATCCTCTCGGCGCGGATCGCCCGGGAGACCTACGAGGTCGAGAGCGTGGTGGCCCGCATCTATGACCCTCGCCGGGCCACCATCTACCGCCGCCTCGGGATCCCTACGGTCGCCACGGTCACCTGGACCACCGACCAGGTGCTGCGCCGGCTGTTCCCCGAGCGCGCCGAGGTGGAGTGGTCCAGCCCGGCCGGGGAGCTGTGCCTGGTCGAGCGGGCCCTCCCACCGGGGTGGGCGGGGCGGAAGATCAAGAAGCTCGACGTGCCCGGGGAGATCCAGGTGGTCGGGATCATCCGCGCCGAGCAGGCCCGCCTGGCCACCGACGAGATCGGCCAGGAGGGGGACATCCTCCACATCGCCGTGCAGCGTCCGGCGCTCGACGAGCTCGAGCGCCGCCTGAAGGCCCCCGAGCTGTGAGGGACCGGGCCGGGTGAAGGTCGTCATCGTCGGGGCCGGCAACGTCGGCACGTTCATCTCCACCGACCTGCAGGCCGGCGGCCACGACGTCACGCTGATGGAGAAGGACTACGAGCTGGCCCGGCGCCTGTCCCAGACCCTGCCCGTGAAGATCCTGGCCGCCGACGCGTGCGAGGTGAGCAACCTGCAGCGCGCCGAGGTGGGCGAGGCCGACGTGGTCGTGGCCGCGACCGGGGACGACGAGGACAACCTGGTGGTGTCGCTCCTGGCCAAGCAGGAGTTCGCCGTGCCCCGCGTGGTGGCCCGGGTGAACCACCCCAAGAACCACTGGCTGTTCAACGAGGCTTGGGGAGTGGACGTGGCGGTGTCGACACCCCATCTCCTGACCGGAGTGGTCGAGGAGGCGGTCAGCGTCGGGTCGCTCGTCCGTCTGCTGCAGCTCGAGCAGGGCGAGGCCAACCTGGTCGAGGTGACCCTGGCCGACGACTCGCCGGCCGACGGGCGGAGCATCGCCGACCTGAGCATGCCCCGCGACGCCACGGTGGTGGCGGTGATCAGGAGCGGCCACGTGGTGGTGCCGCGGGGTGACACGGTGCTCGTGGCCGGCGACGAGGTGCTGGCCCTGGTCACACCGCGGTCGGTCGACGAGGTGCGCACCCTGCTCATCGCTCCTTAGCCGTCCCGCTCCTCCCACGGGTCGCATTTGATTGTGAGGGTCAGGGAGCTGCCCTCCACTCCCACCTCGTCGACCAGGGCGCGGATGAGAGGCAGGCGCAGCTCACCCTCGACGGCGGCCCGGCCGGGGTCGGTGGGGATGTCGGCGGGCGGGGCCAGGAATGCGGCCTCCCCCTCGGAGATCACCGCCACCACACACCGGTCCGGGGCCTCGTGCCAGCGCAGCACGACCGTCTCCCCGTGCTCCATCGCCTCGGTCACCGCTTCGGACGCAGCCAGCACCAGGTCCTCGGTGCGCTCGTCGTCGAGGTCGCGCCGCTGGGCCAGCGTGTGCACGAGCATGCGCGCCACTCCAAGGCCGTTGGAGTCGGAGGGGAGGTCGACGTGGACCCCGCCGGTTCGCTCGACGAAGTCGAGGACGCCCGGGCTGATCGTCACCGGTCCCGCCTTCGGGGTCAGGACGCGGAGGGGGCGTTCTTGGTGGCCGAGTCCACGTCGTCGAAGATCTCGAAGACCTTGGTGAGCCCGGTGATCTCGAACACCTTGAGGATCCGGCGCTGGGTGCAGACCAGGGTCAGGTCCCCGTCGTGGCTGCGCAGCCGCTTGAGCCCGCCGACCAGCACGCCGAGCCCGGTGGAGTCGAGGAAGTCGACGCCCTCCAGGTCCACCACGACGTGGTGGTGGCCCTGGCTGACCAGCTCGACCAGCCGCTCTCGGAGCCGCGGGGCGGTGTACACGTCGACCTCACCGTTGACCGACAGCACGGCGTGGCCGTTCCGTTCGGTGACGTCGAGTCCCAGGTCCATCCCCACTCCTTCGGCGGTCGTCCGGTCGGTCACGCTACCCCCTGCCGGTTAGGTTCAGCACATGACGGACCTCGAAGAGGTCCTGCGGGTCTGTTCCCAACACGGCCAGCTC
>DASUHN010000318.1 GCA_036273495.1 Acidimicrobiales bacterium
TCGTGACCATGGCCGCCACCCCCACGGGCAAGGGCTACTGGCTCCTCGGCGCCGACGGCGGCGTGTTCACCTACGGGGACGCCGTCTACGCCGGCGGCTCCGGCGGGGCCGCCCTCTCGGCCCCGATGTGCTCGCTCGTCCCGACCCCGAGCGGGCGGGGCTACTACCTGTTGGGCCAGGACGGAGCCGTCTACAGCCACGGGGACGCCCCGTTCCACGGCTCCTACAAGTCCCTGAGCCCGGACCCCTCCCTCGAGGCCAGCGGGGTGGACTCCTTCTACGGGATGGCGCTGTCGGCCCAGGGCGGGCCGGCCGGCCTGGTCACCGGCTACACCCTCCACGCCGTGGCCGGCACCGCCCATCCCCCGCAGGCCCGTCAGTACCAGCTCGGCACTGTCACGTAGCGGCGGGCACCCGGGTCCTGCGGACCTCGCCCGCCGCAATGCCGTGGGGCCCCGACCCCACGGCGGCCCCCTTCGCCCGACCGCTCCGGGTCCCTTCCATCCGTGGGAACAACCGGGGGTCACTTGCGGTTTGAAAGTCACCAGTTATCCGAAAGGTGACAACCGTGGTTGACCTGAGCCTGAGCACCGAGACGACCCTTCCCCTCCTGCCGCTGTCCAGCGGGGTGGTACTGCCGGGCATGTCCGTGACCATCGGGCTCGAGACCCCCGAGGCCCGGGCGGCCGCTGACGCCGCCGAGTCGGCCGGTGGGCAGCTGCTGCTCGTCCCGAAGGTCGCAGCCCGCTACGCCGCGGTCGGCACCGTGTCCCAGCTGGAGGGCCGGCGCCGCCTGCGCGGGGGCCTGGAGGCCCTGGTCGTGACCGGCCTGGCCCGGGCCCGGATCGGGACGGGTGTCCCGGGCACCGGCTCCGCCCTGTGGGTGAGCGCCGAGCCGATCGCCGACCCCGAGGCCGCATCCGAGCGGGTCGAGGAGCTGGCGCGGGAGTACCGCGCCGTCGTCGAGAACATCGTCGACCAGCGGGGGGCCGGGGAGCTGGCCGCCATGCTGCGGGCCATCACCGATCCCGGCGCCCTGGCCGACACCGCCGGCTGGTCCCCCGACCTGAGCTTCGAGCAGAAGGTCGAGCTGCTGGAGACCATCGACGTCGAGACCCGCCTGGAGCGGGCGCTGTCGTGGATGAGGGACGTGCTGGCCGACCTGTCGCTGCGCGAGCGGATCCGCAAGGACGTGGCGGAGGGGATGGAGCGCAGCCAGCGGGAGTTCCTGCTGCGCCAGCAGCTCGACGCCATCCGGCGCGAGCTCGGTGAGGACCCCGGAGAAGGTGACACCCTCGACGACTACCGCAGCCGGGCGCGCCAGGCCGGACTGACGGGAGACGGCGCGCCCGAAGAGGTGGCCAAGGCCATCGAGCGCGAGATCAACAAGCTGGAGCGGACCTCGGAGCAGAGCCCCGAGCACGGCTGGATCCGGACCTACCTGGACACGGTCCTCGAGCTGCCCTGGAACGTGCGGACCGAGGAGCACCTCGACATCGACGCGGCGCGCGCCACGCTCGACTCCGATCACAACGGGCTCGAGGACGTGAAGGACCGCATCGTCGAGTTCCTGGCCGTGCGCAAGCTGCGCGCCGAGCGCGGGCTCGACTCCGTGCCGCGCGAGGGTGGCCGGGGCCAGGGGGCAATCCTGGCCCTGGTCGGTCCTCCGGGTGTCGGCAAGACGTCGCTCGGCGAGTCGGTGGCCCGGGCCCTGGGGCGGAAGTTCGCCCGGGTGGCCCTGGGCGGCACCCACGACGAGGCGGAGATCCGGGGGCACCGCCGTACCTACGTCGGCGCCCAGCCCGGCCGCATCGTCCGGGCCCTGCGCGAGGCGGGATCGATGAACCCCGTCTTCGTGCTGGACGAGGTCGACAAGGTCGGTGCCGACTGGCGCGGGGATCCGGCCTCGGCGCTGCTCGAGGTGCTCGATCCCGCCCAGAACCACCATTTCCGGGACCGCTACCTGGAGATCGAGCTCGATCTGTCCGACGTGCTGTTCATCGCCACCGCCAACGTCATCGAGACCATCCCCGCCCCGCTGCTCGACCGGTTGGAGGTCATCCGCGTCGACGGCTACACCGACGAGGAGAAGGTTGCGATCGCCCGTGACCACCTGCTGCCCCGGCAGCTGTCGTTCCAGGGGCTGCAGGACGGCGAGGTGACCGTCTCCGACGACGCCCTGCGCCGCGTCATCTCCGACTACACACGCGAGGCAGGCGTGCGCGGCCTCGAGCGGGCCCTCGGCAAGCTGCTGCGCAAGGTGGCGGTGACGGTGTCGTCCGACGCCACCGCCGCCGGCGCCGTGTCCGTCGGGGTCGCTGATGTGCCGTCCTACCTCGGCCGCCAGAAGTTCTTCTTCGAGCCGGCCGAGCGCACGGCCGTGCCCGGTGTCGCCACCGGGCTGGCGGTGACCGGCGTCGGGGGGGACGTGCTGTTCGTCGAGGCCACCAGCATGGAAGGTGAGTCCGGTCTCCAGGTCACCGGCCAGCTCGGCGACGTGATGAAGGAGTCGGCCGAGATCGCCCTGTCGTACGTGCGCAGCCACGCCACCGAGTTGGGCATCGGACCCGATGCGTTCAAGAAGCGGTTCCACCTGCACGTCCCCGCCGGCGCCGTGCCGAAGGACGGTCCCTCGGCCGGCGTGACCATGGTCAGCGCCCTGGTGTCACTGCTCACCGGGCGGCCGGTGCGGTCCGAGGTGGGCATGACCGGTGAGGTCACCCTGCAGGGTCGGGTGCTGCCCATCGGCGGCGTGAAGCAGAAGGTGCTGGCCGCCCACCGGGCGGGGCTGCGGGAGGTCGTGCTGCCGGCCCGCAACATCGGGGACCTCGACGACGTACCGGAGGCGGTCCGGGAGGAGATGACCTTCCACTCCGCCGAGGAGGTGGCCGACGTTCTCGCCGCCGCTCTCGCCCAGCCCGTCGCCGTGTGACGCCTGACCCTCTCCTCCACGGATTAAAAACAGTTTAATCTGTCTTTAATCTCATAACGAAGGAGGGGGTGCGATGAGAACAGCGTTGATCACCGGAGCCAGCAGAGGGCTGGGGCGGGCCCTGGCCCTCTCGCTGGCAGGGGACGGCTGGTCCCTCGTGGTCGACGGCCGGGACCCGGCGGATCTGGATGCGGTGGCGGCGGAGCTGCGGGCGGCCGGATCGGGAGCGGTTCGGGCCGTGGCCGGCGACGTGGCCGATCCGGCCCACCGGCGCCAGCTGGTGGTGGCGGCGGGGGAGCTGGGTGGGCTCGACGTGCTGGTGAACAACGCCGGCGCCCTGGGCCCGAGCCCCCTGCCCCCGTTGGCGACCTACCCGCTGGACGCCCTCGGCGAGGTCCTCGTCGTGAACGTCCTGGCGCCGTTGGCGCTCCTGCAGGAGACCCTCCCGCTGCTGCGCCGGGCCGGGGGCCGCGTCCTCAACATCACGTCCGACGCCGCCGTGGAGGCGTACGAGGGATGGGGCGGCTACGGCTCGTCGAAGGCGGCCCTGGAGCAGCTGAGCGCCGTGCTCGCCGTGGAGGAGCCCCGGGTGCGGGTCTACGCCGTCGACCCGGGGGACATGCGCACCCGGATGCACCAGGACGCCTTCCCGGGAGAGGACATCTCCGACCGGCCCCCTCCCGAGTCCGCTGTTCCCGGGCTGCGCCGGCTGATCGGGGCCGACCTGCCCAGCGGGCGCTATCGGGCCCGGGAGCTGGAGCGGGAACCGGTTGCCGGAGGGCCACGTTGAGGGCGGCGGCGGCGGTGGGGGCACCGGGCCGCTTTGCCCTCAGCGAGGACCAGCTGGCGCGGGAGCCGGCCGAGATGCGGGGCCGGGGCCGCGACGACGTGCGGATGATGGTGGCGTACCGGCAGACGGCGGGTGTCGAGCACCGGACCTTCCCGGAGCTCTCCGAGGTTCTCGGGCCCGGGGACCTGCTGGTCGTGAACACCTCGGCCACCGTGCCCGCGGCCGTGCCGGCCGTCGGGCCCGACGGGGAGGAGCTGCGCTTCCACCTGTCGACCCGCATGCCCGCCGGCGGGCTGTGGGCCGCCGAGCTGCGCTTGCCGGACGGCCCAGGAAGCAGGCGTTTCCGGGGTGGGGCGGTGGGGTGGCGCCTGGAGCTGCCCGGCGGCGCGTGGGCCGACCTGCTGGCCCCGCTGACCGACGCCAGCCGGCTGTGGATCGTGCGGCTGTCGGTCCCGGTCCCGGCGGTGGGGGCGTACCTCGCCCGCCACGGCGGGCCGATCCGGTACTCCTACGCCGGAGGGGAGTGGCCGATCGAGGCCTACCAGTCCGTCTTCTCCCGCGACCCGGGCAGCGCCGAGATGCCCAGCGCGGCCCGCCCCTTCACCACCGGGATGGTGACCCGCCTGGTGACGGCGGGCGTGGAGGTGGCGCCGATCACGCTGCACACCGGCGTGTCGTCGCTCGAGTCGGGGGAGCCTCCCTACCCGGAGTGGTTCAGCGTGCCCCTGGACACCGCCCGGCGGGTCAACTCGGCCCGCGCCGCCGGCGGGCGGGTGGTGGCGGTGGGCACGACCGCCGTCCGGGCCCTCGAGTCGGCGGTGGACCGGATCGGGACCGTCCACCCCGGCGAGGGCTGGACCGAGGTGGTGGTCGGGCCCGCCCGTGGGGTGCGGGCGGTCGACGGCCTGCTCACCGGGTGGCACGAGCCGGAGAGCACCCACCTCGACATGCTCGACGCCGTCGGCGGCCCGGAGCTGGTGGAGCGGTCGTACCGGGCCGCCCTGCGCAGCGGCTACCTGTGGCACGAGTTCGGCGACGTCCACCTGATCCTGCCGTGAGGCCGCCCGGCACCGGCCGGGCCCCGGTTCCCCGGCCCCTACCCTGACCCCGATGCCCGAGGCCACCACGGCGCTCGACTCGCTGCCGCCGACCCGCAGGCAGATCCTGCACCACATCAAGGTGCGGGGGGAGGCGGCCGCCGACGAGCTGGCCCGGGAGCTGGGCCTCACGGTCACCGCCGTGCGCCAGCACCTGACCGGCCTGGCTGCCGACGGCCTGGTCGAGCACCGGCCGGCGGTGGCGGGCCCGGGGCGGCCCCGGCATCTCTTCCGCCTCACCTCGCGGGGCCACGCCCTGTTCCCGGCCGCCTACGGGGAGCTCACCAACGAGCTGCTGGGCTACTTCTCCGAGGACGCCCCCGGCCTGGTCGACCGGGTGTTCGAGCGGCGCGGACTCAGGCGGACCGAAGCGGCCCGGGTCCGCCTCGACGGTCGGGACTTTCCGGAGCGGGTGGCGGAGCTGGCCCGGATCCTGGACGAGGACGGCTACCTGGCCGACTTCGAGCGGGTGGACGACGACACGTGGCGGATCACCGAGCACAACTGCGCGGTGTTCGCGGTGGCGACGCGGTACGGGCAGGCCTGCTCGAGCGAGATCGCCTTCCTGCGCGACGCCATGCCCGACGCCGAGATCGAGCGCGTGTCGCACATGGTGGCGGGGGCTCACGCCTGCTCCTACCTGGTCCGGCGCCGCCCGGCCTGAGAGACTGGCCCCGATGGCCAAGGTGTACCCGAGCATCGACGACCGCCTCCGGAGTTTCATCCAGGCCCAGCCGGTGTTCTTCGTGGCGACCGCTCCCTCCGGTGACACCGGCCACGTGAACTGCTCCCCGAAGGGGAACCGGGACAGCCTCGTCGTGCTCGGCGATCACGAGGTGGCGTACCAGGACATGACCGGCAGCGGGGTCGAAACGATCGCCCATCTCCGTGAGAACGGTCGGATCGTGATCATGTTCTGCACGTTCGAGGGACCGCCCCGCATCGTGCGACTCCACGGCCGGGGGGAGGCGGTCACCGCCGGCCACGCCCGATTCGACGAGCTGGCCGGGCTCTTCCCGCCGCACCTCTCGTTCCGCGCCGTCATCCGGGTCGACGTCGAGAGGATCTCCGACTCGTGCGGCTACGGCGTGCCGTTGATGCCGTTCGAGCGGCACCGGGAAAACCTCGACCACTGGGCCGACCAGAAGGGACCGGACGGGATCGCGGCCTACCGGAGCGAGAAGAACGCCAGCAGCATCGACGACCTCCCGGGCCTGCCCGGGGTGGCGATGACGACCAAGGAGGGGTGATGACCACCTCGGCCCAACCCGTGCCGCTCGAGAGCATCGACCTGTCGGACCTCGAGTTCTGGTCCGTCCCCCTGGAGGAGCGGAACGCGGCGTTCGAGACGCTGCGGAACGAGCGGCCGTTGGCGTTCTTCGCCGAGCCCGACACCGTCCCCGACTGGATCGAGGTGGGGCCCGGTTACTGGGCGGTCACCAGGCACGCCGACGTCGTCGAGGCCAGCCGCCAGCCGGAGATCTTCTGCTCGGGACGGGGTGCGACCTCGGTCCCCGACATGCCGGACATGTTCCTCGAGTTCTTCGGCTCGATGATCAACATGGACGATCCCCGCCACGCCCGGCTGCGCCGCATCGTCTCGCGTGGCTTCACGCCCCGCATCCTCAAGAAGCTGGAAGGAGACGTACAGCGGGCCGCCGTCGGGATCGTCGACGACCTGATCCAGAAGGGCGGGGGTGACTTCGTGACCGAGGTGGCGGCCCGGCTGCCGCTCCGGATCATCTGCGATATGATGGGCATCCCCGAGTCCCAGCACGACCTGGTGTTCACCCGCTCCAACGTGATCCTCTCGATGGGGGACCCGGAGTACATCCCGGAGGGGGCCGACATCGGCGCCGCCCTGCTGGGCGCCGGCCAGGACCTGGCCATGCTCGTCCAGGAGCTGGGGCGGAGGCGGCGGGCCCAGCCAACGGACGACGTGACGTCGGCGCTGGTCAACGCCGACGTCGAGGGGGAGCGGCTGGACGACGCCGAGCTGGGATCGTTCTTCATTCTGCTCGTGGTGGCGGGCAACGAGACGACCCGCAACGCCATCAGCCACGGGCTCAAGCTGATCACCGACCACCCCGATGAGCGCACCGCCTGGCTCTCCGACGTCGATGGCGTCACGCCCACGGCGGTGGAGGAAATCGTGCGCTACTCCAGCCCGGTGATCTGGATGCGCCGCTCCGCCACTCGGGACGCGACCCTCGGCGGCCAGCAGATCTCCGAAGGGGACAAGCTGCTCCTCTTCTACAACTCCGCCAACCGTGACGCCGCCGTCTTCACCGATCCCCACCGCTTCGACGTGCGACGGGATCCCAACCCCCACGTCGGTTTCGGCGGCCCCGGCCCCCACTTCTGCCTCGGTGCCCACCTGGCCCGGCGGGAGATCTCGGTGATGTTCCGGGAGCTGTTGACCCGGGTGCCCGACATCGCCGCCACCGGGGAGCCGGAGCGCCTGCGTTCGAGCTTCATCAACGGGATCAAGCACCTGCCCTGCGAAACGGGCAGGCCCGTCTAGTGCGGTGACCACTAATTGAGCGCGCGCATGTAGTACAGTTGCGCATGGCTCAAGCTCCTGCTCCGCCAATGTCGCTGACGCGCAAGGAGAAGGCCGACCTGCGAGACATCGCCAACAGTCCGTCGTTGCCGCATCGGGCAGTTCGCGAGGCCCATGGTTTGCTGATGGCCGCCGAGGGAACGGCCAATGCGACCATCGCCGAGAACCTCGGCGTATCGCGCTCGACGGTGCTGGCGTGGCGGCGCCACTTCGAGACCGACGGCCTCGACGGCGTCGGGGCGGTGCGAGAGGGACGGGGTCGCAAGCCGACCATCACCCAGGCCCAGATCGACCAGATGATCTCCGACACCCGCAACACCACGCCGCCGGATGCCACCCACTGGTCCATCCGATCAATGGCCGCTCATTCGGGCCTGTCCCGCTCCACGGTGCAGAAGGAGTGGTCGGCCCGCGGGTTGAAGCCGCATTTGGTGAAGACCTTCAAGGTGTCCACCGACCCGGACTTCGACGACAAGGTCGTCGACGTGGTGGGCCTCTACATGAACCCCCCGGACAAGGCGGCGGTGTTCTCCTTCGACGAGAAGTCCCAGATCCAGGCCCTGGACCGGACCCAGGCCAGCCTGCCCATGAAGGAGGGCCGCCCCGGGACGGTGACCCATGACTACCGCCGTCACGGGACGACCACCCTGTTCGCCGCCCTCAATGTCCTCACCTGGGAGCTGATCGGGCGGTGCTACTCCCGACACCGCCATGGGGAGTTCATCGCCTTCTTGAAGGTGATCAGCCGGGAGGTCCCCCGGGGCCGGGAGATCCACATCATCCTGGACAACTACGGGACCCATAAGCACCCCGACGTCGTGGCCTGGCTGGAGGCCCACCCCCGGTTCCACCTGCATTTCACCCCCACCAGCTCGTCGTGGCTCAACATGGTGGAACGCTGGTTCCGAGAGATCACCACCCGGCGGATTCGCCGGGGCAGCTTTGCCAGCGTCGCCGAGCTGGTCAGGGCCATCCAGGACTACATCGCCCACCACAACGATGACCCCCGCCCGTTCATCTGGACCAAGACAGCCGGTCAGATCATCGCCAAGGT
>DASUHN010000319.1 GCA_036273495.1 Acidimicrobiales bacterium
GGCATGGCAACGTGGAGGTTCCCGCCGGCCACCCACGCGACCGGGGTGAGCGCCCGCACCGGGGGGGCCGAGCTGACCACCTGCGCCCGGTGGGCCGGCGGGGACAGGGCCAGGCTCAACACGACGGCGGCCACCGCCACCGCAGCTACGCCGGCTCCCACCCCCACCGGAACGCGACGCCGGGCCCGACCGGTTGCCGACGCCGGCACCGGCGCCGTCTCGGAGTCCCCGGCCAGGATCCGCTCGAGCGAATCGGGGGAGGCGACCGCCCGTCCCGCCAGCGCCTCCAGCCCGGTCCGCAGCCGGGCCTCGGTATCCGGGCCGGGCGCGCCGAGGCGCCGCCACCTCATCGCTCGACCACCCCGCGCAACGCCGCCAGGCCGCGGTGGGCCAGCGATTTCACCGTTCCGGCCCGGCACCCGAGCAGGGCGGCGATCTCGGCCTCGGAGAGACCCTCGTAGTAGCGCAGCACGATCACCGCCCGCTGGCGGTCCGGCAGCCGGGCCAGGGCGTCGTGGAGCTCGTCCACGGCGTCGACGGTGGCGTCGACCGCAGCCAGGCGCACCAGGGCCCGGGTCTGGGCACCGGCGCGGCGGTGGTGGTCCCGGCAGGCGTTGACGACGGTGGCCCGGAGATACGAGGGGAGGTCGGCCACGCCGGCGCGGTCGCGCAGCCGGATGAACGCGTCCTGGACGATCTCCTCGGCCAGCTCGTTGGAGCCGGTCAGGAGGAAGGCGAGCCGGACCATGGGCAGGTACCGGGCCCGGTACAGAGTGACGACGGAGTCGGCCCACAGCGTCTCGGCTCCCGAGCCATCACGCACCGCCGGTCTCCTCCTGTCCGGAGCCATAAGCACACCACGAAGACGGGCGAAGGGGCGGGAGGGTTCCGCGCCGGCCGGTCACCGACGGAGAGCGGACGGCCCGAGCGGAGCGGGAAGGGGTCTGCCAGACTCGGGCCGCCACGCCGGACCAGCCGCACAGGGGGAGACATGAAGACTCGGGCCGCGGTGCTGTGGGGGCTGCACCAGGACTGGAAGGTGGAGGAGATCGAGCTCGACCCGCCCGAGGCGGGAGAGGTGCTCGTGAAGTGGGAGGCGGCCGGCCTGTGCCACTCCGACGAGCACCTCGTCACCGGGGACATGGTCGTTCCCGAGGAGATTCGCAAGGCGGCGGGGCTACCGGAGAGCTTCCCGATCATCGGGGGCCACGAGGGAGCGGGCATCGTCCTGGAGGTCGGACCGGAGGTGAAGTCCCTCCAGGTCGGGGACCACATCGCCGCCAGCTTCTTCCCGGCGTGCGGACGGTGCCGCTACTGCGTGACCGGCCGCACCAACCTGTGCGACCTCGGTGCCGGCACGTTCGGGCGGGGCCAGATCAGCGACGGCACCGACCGCCACCACATCGGTGACCAGCCCGTGTCGATCCTGGCGAAGCTCGGCACCTTTGCCGAGCACAGCGTGATCAACGAGATGTCGGCCATCAAGGTGGCGCCCGACCTGCCGATGACGGCGGTGGCGCTGGTGTCCTGCGGGGTGACGACCGGGTTCGGGTCGGCCGTGCACCGGGCCGAGGTCCAGCCCGGGGAGACGGTCGTGGTCGTCGGCACCGGGGGGGTCGGCATGAACGCCGTGCAGGGGGCGCGCATCGCCGGGGCGCGCAACATCATTGCCGTCGACCCCGTCGAGCTGAAGCGGGAGACGGCGCAGACCCTCGGCGCCACCCACAGCGCCGCCTCGATGGCCGACGCCATGCCGCTGGTCCAGGAGCTCACCTTCGGCCAGATGGCCGACGCCGTCATCCTCACCCCGGGCGTGCTCTACGGGGACCTGCTCGGCCAGGCGCTGTCGCTGACCGGGAAGGGCGGGACGACCGTGGTGACCGCCATAGCCCCCATGACCCAGACCCAGGCCGACATCAACCTGTTCGAGCTGGCCATGTGGCAGAAGGAGGTGAAAGGCGTGATCTTCGGCGCCGGGAACCCCCGCTTCGACATCCCCAACCTGCTGGCCCTCTACCAGTCCGGCCAGCTCAAGCTGGACGAGCTGATCACCCGCACCTACAGCCTCGACGGGATCAACGACGGCTACCAGGACATGCGCGACGGCAAGAACATCCGGGGCGTGCTGGTGATGAAGTAGCCGTTCAGCGATCGGGAGGCGGCTCGAGCACCGCTCCCCCGGTCGTGGCCCCCGGCCGGAAGGGGGCAAACAGCTCCAGCTGGATGTTGTCCGGGTCCCGGAACACGAGCACGAGCCCGAAGGGGTCCTCGGCCATCGGCGAGTGCGGGACGCCGAGCTGCTCGAGGTGGGCGCGCCAGCTCCGCAGCTCGTCGGTGTCGCGCACCGCGAAGCTGACGTGGTCGAGGCCGGCCCGGGTCTCGTCGAACGTCTCTCCCTCGGCCCCGGCCCGGTTCAGGGCTATCACCGTCCCGCTGCGCGGGTCCCCCAGCACGACCATGCGGTAGTCCCCGATCTCGAGGACGTTGAGGGCGCGGAAGCCGAGCACCGACTCGTACCACTGCCGGCTGCGCTCGACGTCGGTGACGGTGAGCGTGATGTGGTTGACCCCGTCGATGCTCGGCATGCCGGCAGCGTAGGGCCGGGGTCGGCCGGCGCTAGGCGGAGGCGGAAGCGGCAGCCGCCACGTGAGGAAGAGCGAGGATCTCGGCGAGGGGCTCCCCCGCCTCCTGCCCGAGGGCGCGGCGGGCAAAGGCGCACAGCGCCTGCTCGTGGGCCACGTAGGCCTCGGCCACCTGGCGCTCGGACTCGTCGGCGGTGAGCTCGAGGATCCGGCGGTACTTGGCCAGGAACTCCTTGGTCACCGCCTCGAACGACCCGAGGAACTGCTCCCAGGCCAGATCGGCCACCGAGGCGGCCACCTCGGTGGCCTGGGCCACGGTGGCGGCGGTGTCGCCGCGGTCGTAGCCCTTCTGGTCGAGGAGGGGCTCGGCCAGCTCCTTGGTGGAGCGCTCGAGGAGGGTGAGCACCTCGAGCTGGCGGCGGTGCTCGGGATCCTGCTGACGCTCGGCCAGGAGCCGGAACAGGGTCTCCCCGAGCACCTCTCCCTGGTAGGACTCGGTCCACAGCTGCTCGGTGGTGGTCATGGCCGCGATGGTAGGCCGCCGCCGGGCGGTGGGCTCAGGCGGTCTCGGGAACGGCCAGGATCTCGTAGAGGGGATTGAGCAGGGCCAGCTGGCCGCGGTGGGTCCCGACCATTCCCTCGGCGCTGATGCGGGTCCCCACCTGGATGCCGGGCACCTGGCGCCGGCCGAGGAAGGCGATGATCAGCCGGGCCGTCCCGTCGTCGATCGTGCACTCCAGGCTGGGCACGCCCCCGAAGGGCTGGACCCGCACGGTCTCGATGGTGCCAGCCACCGCGGCGCGGGTCCGGGGCCGCACCTCGGCGATGGCGGCGGCGCCGGGGTGCACGAACGCCCGGGCCCGCGGGGCGGCGGATGCCGTGGTGGGCCGGGCGCGCGCCGCGGCGCGCGACGGGACCTGGCGGTGGATCCAGTCCGCCACCGGGCCGGTGAGGTGGAACGGCACGATGGTCGCGTTCACGTGGGGCAGCTGGCTGACGGCATCGACGATGCGGTCGGCGGTCTGGTCGTGGAGGAGCCGGCCCCACACGCCCCGGTAGGAGCGGCGGGGCATCAGCATGCTGACCTCGGTCTGGCCGTCGGCGGCCGACTCCGCCGCCAGCTTGAGAGCGGCGCGCGTGATGCGCCGGTCGGGGCAGTTCACCAGCTCGAGCGGCAGGCGCTCGA
The DNA here is from genome assembly GCA_036273495.1 of Acidimicrobiales bacterium. Lineage (NCBI taxonomy): Bacteria > Bacillati > Actinomycetota > Acidimicrobiia > Acidimicrobiales > Acidimicrobiales bacterium. The sequence goes on from DASUHN010000319.1 coordinate 3,769, forward strand.
GGCCGAGGCGGGTCCACTGCCGGGCCAGGGCCTGGGCGTGGGCGGTGTCGACGACGAAGTGGATGGCGCGCAGCTCGTCGGGGTTGAGGGCCCGGGCGTACTGGATGGCGCGGGCGGCGGCCATGTCGAGGCTGTCCACCATGACCAGGACCACGTGGCGGCGCAGGGCCGGGGCCTCGGCGGCGATCACCGCCCCCTCCTGCAGCACCCCTGCCTCCTCCCGGTAGCGGCGGTTGAGCCGGATGAGCCCGTAGACGAGCACGGGCATGAGGACCACGACCACCCACGCCCCGCGCGTGAACTCGGTGATGGCGAAGATGAGATCGACGAGCAGGCAGACGACGCCGGCCACGGCGTTCACGAACACGCCGCGCTGCCAGCCCGGCTCGCGGCTCCGAGAGTGGTGGCGGACCATGCCGAAGCCGGCCATGGTGAACCCGGTGAACACCCCGATGGCGTACATCGGGATGAGCGAGGCGACCTTGGCCCCGGTGGCCAGCACCAGGGCGATGGCGGCCACCGTCAGGAGGATGATCCCGTTGGAGAACACCAGCCGGTGGCCGCGCCGGGTCAGCTGGCGGGGCAGGAAGGCGTCCTCGGCCACGAAGCTCACGAGGAACGGGAAGCCGGTGAAGCTGGTGTTGGCGGCCAGGATGAGGATCAGGGCGGTGGCGGCCTGGAGGCAGCCGTAGCCGAACGACCCGCCCGGTCCGGTTCCGTAGACGAACCGGCCGATCTGCGAGACCACGGTCGGCGTCCCGTCGGCGAACGGGACGGCGTGGGTGGCCCCCGCCAGGAGGGACACCCCCAGGAACATGGCCCCGAGGATCATGCTCATCATCACCAGGGTGGTGCGGGCGTTCTCGGGCTGCGGGTCCCGGAAGATGCTCACCCCGTTGGAGATGGCCTCGGTGCCGGTCATGGCGGAGCCACCGTTGGCGAAGGCGCGCAGCACGTAGAACAGCGACGCCCCCAGCAACAGGCCGCTGCCCTGGTGCCCGGCGGGCAGCGCCCCGGCCTGGTGGATGGGGTGGGCGGACAGCGAGCCCGCCGCCCAGCGGCCCAGGCCGAACACGATCAGCACCGCCATGTTGGCGATGAAGAAGTAGGTGGGGACGGCAAAGGCCTTGCCCGCCTCCCGGATGCCGCGCAGGTTCCCGTAGGCGAGGAGCAACACGAAAAAGACCGAGAGGGGAACGGTGGCCCAGCGCAGGCTGGGCACGGCGGAGACGATGGCGGCGGTGCCGGCCGACACCGACACCGACACCGTGATCGTGTAGGAGATGAGCAGGGCGGCGCCGGCGATCTGGGCCACGCCCGGCCCGAAGTTCTCCCGGCTCACCACGTAGGACCCGCCCGCCTTCGGGTAGTTGCGCACCACGTCCCGGTAGCACAGGGTCACGAAGCCGAGCACGGCCAGGATCACCAGCGTGATCGGCGTGACCAGCTTGAAGGCGGCCAGGCCGACGATCGGCACGAGGATGTAGAGGATCTGCTCGGTGGCGTAGGCCGAGGACGACATGACGTCGGAGGACAGCACCGCCAGCGCCGTCGGCTTCCCCAGCCGCTGGCCCGAGAGCTGCTCGGAGACGAGGGGCGGGCCGAGGAGGGACCGCTTGAGCCGGTAGGAGAGGCTCTCGGGGAGGTCGGGCTCGGCGACGGCCGAGGGGCCAGGAGGGAAGGGGGCGGAAGGGGTGGCTGTCCCCCCGGCGGGGTTCAGGCTGTCGGGGTCGGGCTGGAGCGCGTCTTCGCCGTGGGCCACCGCGGCCAAGTAAACACGCCCCGGCGCCCCGGCGGGCTCAACCGGCCCGGTCCCGGCGCGGCCCAGGACGGACCCGGATGCCGAGGACGCTCCCTCCGGAGCGACGGACGGCGGGGGTCCGAGGCCCGGGATCGGGCGCCGGGCCGACGAGGCGGAGATGGCGCTCGGCGCCCGGATACCAGGGCGGGTCGGGTGGCGCCACGGCCAGGGCGGCGCCGGCCTGGTCGGCCAGGCTCACCGCCAGGGCCAGGCGGTCGGGGGCGGGAGCGGCACCCGGACGCAGGGTCATGCGGTAGTGGCCGAGGACCTGGCCCTGCACCCAGACGGGAAGGTCGAGTCCGGGCGCCCCGCCGGCGGCTCCCGGCGCGGCGGCGGTCGACAGGATGCCGTCGCGACCCACCCACGGGCAGGACCGGGAGGGGGGCTCGGCGGAGAACTCGCAGTCGGCCAGGTCGAGGAGCCGGACCAGCTCCCCCGCCACCGCGCCCAGCACCAGTCCGGGGTCATCCCCGACCGCCATCAACTCGGCCGTCTCGGCCAGAACGGCCAGGTCGGCGGAGCCGCGGGCGGCGGCGGCGCGGTGGTGGAAGACCCGGAGGGTCAGCTCCCCGACGAACACACCGACGAGGACGATCAGGACGGTCGTCTCGACGTCGCGCGCATGAGCGATCTGCCAGTGCCCGTAGGGCTCGGTGTGGAAGTACCCGAAGCTGAGCGCCGCCGATACGGAGCCGAACCCCGTTGCGACGTGGCCCCCGAGCCGCGCCACCGGGGCGATGGTCGCCACGAGGACGAGGGCCACGTCGGTGTTCGGAAGCGAGCGGCGCAGCGGGATCCACGCCACCGCCACCGCGAGCGGCAGCAGGCCGGCGGAGAAGGCGGCCAGGACAGTGCCGACGGTCGCGGGCCGGGACGGGCGCAGGGCGTTGATCACCCCATGCTACGGCCGGTCCGGGCCGGGGGGACCGGCGCCGAGGCGGTCGCGCCTAGTTGGTAACGGCACTCTCCTCGGCGCCGCCGTAGAGCTCGGTGGCGCGCCAGCAGTACCAGGCCGCGACCGAGCGATGGGGACGAAAGGGCTCACCGAGGGCCTCGAGCACCTTGGGCGCCGGCATCGGCACCTTCCACGCCAGGCCGTAGCCTCGCCGGACGCCCAGGTCCCCGGTCGGCCACACGTCGGGCCGGCGCAGCTGGAACATCAGGAACATCTCCGCCGTCCAGCGCCCGATGCCCCGCACGGTCGACAGGCGGGCCACGATCTCGTCGTCGTTCTCCCGCGCCAGGCCGCGGGGCGAAAGCACGACCGTGCCGTCGAGGACCTTGGCCGCCAGGTCGCACACCGAGGCCGCCTTGTTGGCCGACAGGCTCGCCCCCCGCAGGTCCTCGGGGGCAAGGGCCAGGATCCGATCGGGCTCGACCGCTCCGTCCAGGGCGGCCACCAGGCGGCCATGGATGGCCGCGGCGGCCCGACCGGCCAGCTGCTGGTACACGACGGCGCGCACCAGGCTGGCGAAGTGCGAGTCGGCGGGCGGGCGGAAGCGGGGCGGACCGGTGGCCTCGATCAGCCCGGCGATGACGGGGTCCCGCTCGGCGAGGATCCGCGCCGCCGCTGCCGGGGTGACCTTCAACCGTCGCACCTTAGGCCGGAGTGAATTCCCAGCCGGGGCTGACGGGTGGCCCAGAGGCGCGGTGCGGCGGGACGGTCCTACCGCACCGGGCCGCGGGGCGGCTCAGTTGGCCGGCATCTGGTCGTCGGCCGCCATGACCTTGAAGCGGGCGCCCATGGGGTCGGCGGCCTCGGCCAGACGCCCGTAGGGGGTGTCCTCCGCCGGGCGCAGGACCTGACCGCCGGCGGCGGTTACCCGCCCGAGGGTGGCGTCGGCGTCCTCGGCCCAGAAGTAGACGTCCCAGCCGGTGTGGTGGTCGGCGGGCTGGTTGGAGGCGTCCATGATCCCCGCCACCGCGTTCCCGTCGATCATCAGCGTGCTGTACCGGAAGAACTCCTCGTCGGCGGCGGTGGCCACCTCGGCCCGGTGACGGCGGCGTAGAAGTCGAGGGACCGGCGGTACTCGCGGGTGTGCAACTCGAACCAGGACACGGCTCCGTCCTCGGTCCGGAGCCCGAAACCGCGGTGGGTGCCCGGCTGCCAGAACCCGACGGGGTGACCGGCCGGATCGACTGCGACGCCCATGACCCCGAGCTCACCCACCGGCATGGCCGGCACGACGACCTGGCCACCCTCGGCCGTCACTATCTCGAGGGTCTTCTCGGTGTCCGGGCTGGCGAAGTACGCGGACCACAGGTTGGCCGGGCCGTCGGGCATGGCCGCCATCAGGCCGGCCAACCGGGCCCCGCCGCGGTGGAAGTTGACGTAGCCGCCGTGCTCGGCGTTGGGCTCCTCGGCCTCCCAGCGGAAGACCCGGCCGTAGAACCGGGCGGCAGCGTCCCGGTCGGAGCTGGCCAGGTCGGCCCAGGACGGTGCGCCGGCGGGGATGGGTTCACGGGTGGGCATGGGGGTCTCCTTCGTCGCTCGGACTCACCATTCAAGACGGGGCCGCCCGCGGAAACTCATCGTCGCCGACGAAGATCGCGACCCGATCGGATGTC
>DASUHN010000320.1 GCA_036273495.1 Acidimicrobiales bacterium
CCGGCTCCGGGTCGCCAGGATGCGGTCGACGGCCGCGCGCGCGGTCGTCGCGTCCCCCGGGATGGCGATCAGCACGTCGGAGCCGCGGCGGTTCACGGTGTCGGTGGCGCGCAGCGATCCACTGACGATGCTTACAAGATCCTCACCAGAGCTCCGGGACGGCCTGAGGCGCGCGAGGCAGAACGAAGGCCTACCCCTCTCCTGCCCCATCCGCCGACCTCACCGTCTCTTACGCCGCCTGCGGCGATTGTGAGGGCCACACCAGCCTGCGGTCAAGCAATCGGCTGTTCCACGACTCGGTTGGCGAGAAGCCTCTTACCTTGGCTTCCTCTTACTTTGCGTCGTCCCGTTACTTTGAGTCGTCCAGGTCAGCAGGCGGGCCAGTGCCGCGCGTCCCAGCGACGCCGGCCGGCGCGCACCATCGGCATGCCGACGAATATGGCGAACAGCCCGAGCAGGAAGGTGGCCATGGTGTGGGCGCCGGTCACCGCCAGGCTGCCGTTGTTGACGGGCGTGGCGCTCCCGGGCGAGGGGGTGGCGCTCGGGGGCGTGGTGCTGGTGGCGGTGCTCGAGCCCGTCGAGGTGCCGGTGCCGCTGCTGGTCCCGGCCGACGAGCCCGTCCCCGAACTCGCGGTCGTGGCCGAGGACCCCGAGCCGGTGCTCGCCGAGCCGCCCGGGCCGGAGGCGACCGGAACGGGCTTGAACGGGTCGACCCCGGGCGTGGCCGAGGCGGCGGCGCCCGTCGACAGGAGGACCACGGCCAAGAGGGCCACGGCCGCCATCGACCGTCCGAGCACGCTCAGTGCCTTCATCGCCACGATTCTACGGGCCACCCCGGTGAAATCGGCGTCATTGCCCTCCGGGATGAGAAATGGGGGGTAGGGCATCCCCCTCAAGTTCCCGGTGGGGCCCTGCCGATGACACGTTCTGGCAAGGAAGCGGAATCCATGTCCGCTCTCCCGTGGCAAGGAGGCTGAGGTGTATGGCTCGAGAAGGTGTGACGAGATCCTTCGGTTGATCGACGAGGCGCTGGACGCCCTCGCGACGGACGAGCCGGTCCCCGGCCCCCGTACCGCCGTGATGGAGCGCCCCCGCCGCGAGCGGTCCCGCCGGGCTCCCCGGCCAACCGCCACCGCATCCACCCGCCCCGCCGCCTGAACCTCCCCCCTGGCCGCCCCGTCGGGCGGACCCCGCCTCAGCCCGGCGCGCCCCGATCCGCCCGCAGGTACCGTCGGGTGGTGGGCGACGACGGCGACGATCTGCTCGGCGCGCGGAGCGACGAGCGCACGACCCTGACCGGGACCCTCGACTGGTATCGGGGGGTCGTCGAGAACAAGATCCACGGTCTCGGCCGGGAGGACGCCAGCCGGAGCATGACCCCGAGCGGCCTGAGCCAGCTCGGCGTGGTCAAGCACCTGGCCTGGGTGGAGCGGGGCTGGTTCCAGGAGATCTACGCCGGCCGGGACGTCGAGATGCTGGAGGGCGATGACGACTCCCTGGAGTTCGCCATCGGCCCGGGGGACACGGTGGAGACGATCCGGGACTTCTACCGGGCCCAGGTATCCGAGTCCCGGGCGGTGACCGACGCCGCACCCGGCCTCGACGCCCTCAGCGCCCGTGAGACCCCGATGAGGGGGCGGGTCAGCCTGCGCTGGGTGCTGGTCCACATGATCGAGGAGACGGCGCGCCATGCCGGCCATCTCGACCTGATGCGCGAGGCCGTCGACGGCCGGGTTGGCGACTGACGACCCGAGCGCCGACAGAATGTGGCCGACGGCTCGACGGAGGAGGCCATGGCCAGGCGGGAGCGCTGGGAGCTGGTGGAGGGACAACGCAGAGCACGGCGACGACATGCTGAGACCGCTCGGCCAGACCAGCGAGGTGAGCCCGGACGTGGCCCGTGCCGTGCTGCGCCAGCTCTACCGGGTGGACCGGTTGGCGGCCCGCTGGGCCTTCCACGGCCCGCCTCATCGGGGCGTCCGGCTCGTGGCCACCGACGTCGACTGGTCGGCCGGGACCGGACCCGAGGTAGAAGGTCGCGCCCTCGATCTGGCCGGACTGCTGGCCCACCGCCCCGACGTGCTCGCCAGCCTTTCCGGCCGCGGAGTCGCTCGCCTGCCCGAGAGAGCGGGGACCACGTGAGCGCGTCGCTGACCCACCTCCCCGCCGGCGCGGACGCGGACGCCGTGGCCGAGGTGCTCGGTAGGGACGGCGCGGTGATCATCGACCGGCTGGCGCCGGCCGGCCTGCTCGACCGGGTGGCCGAGGAGCTGGCGCCCAGCCTGGAGGCCACCGTGACCGGCCCCGACGCCTTCAGCGGCCTCAACACCCGCCGGACCGGGGCGCTGATCGCCCGCTCCCCCACCAGTCGGCAGCTGGTCATGGATCCGCTGATCCTGGCCACGGCGGGGAGGTTCCTGGCCCACGCCACCAACTTCCAGCTCCACCTGACCCAGGCCATCGCCATCGGGCCCGACTCCCCCGCCCAGCCCGTCCACCGGGACCAGTGGGCCTTCGACTTCTTCGCCTTCCCTCCCGGATACGAGGTCCAGTGCAACACCATCTGGGCCCTGACCGACTTCACCGAGGACAACGGCGCCACCCGGGTGGTGCCGGGGAGCAACTCCGCCGAGGACCGCCTGTCCTTCGGGCCGGCGGACACGGTCCCGGCCGAGATGGAGCGGGGCTCGGTCCTCGTCTACTCCGGCAGCGTCTACCACGGCGGGGGCGCCAACCGCACCGACGAAACCCGCGTCGGGGTAAACGTCACCTACGCCCTGGCCTGGCTCCGCCAGGAGGAGAACCAGTACCTGTCGGTGCCCCGGGAGGTGGCCGCGACCCTCCCCGTGGACCTGCTGCGGCTGATGGGCTACGCCCGCGGCGCCTACGCCCTGGGCTACATCGACGACCTGCGCGATCCCATCGAGGCCGTGCTCCCGGGGCACGGCACCGTCGGGTTCAGCGCCACCACCCCCGAGGGGCGCGCCCGCACCTGACCGGCGGCGGTCATATGGGCCCAAAGCTCCCGGATCGGCCCCGCCGGGCGGAGCTGAGCCCGGCGTCCTGATCTGGTCGCGGGCGGGCAGGTCGTGTTGGCACCAACCGGGCAGGCGGGGTGTCCTCCTTGGCCGGCGGGGCCGGAGTCTCCACACTGCTCCTGTGGGCCGACCCCTGCTGGCCGTGGCGTGGTACCGGTTCCGGACCACGTTCCGGCGGCGCCGGACCGGGTGGCGGCAACGACGTCCAATCCGTGGACCAGGCGGTGCAGCATCTCCTGCCGGCCTTCCCTCCACCGCAGCTCGTGGCCGACAACGTGGCCAAGGCCGAACGGGCCATCAAGCCCGAGTCGATCGCCCTCGGGGTCTTCGGGGCGATCGGGGTCCTGGCCGCCCTGCTCATCGCCACCCAGCTCATCGGGCGCCAGATCCGCGCCACGAGGAGCGAGCGGTCCGTCCTCCGCGCCGTCGGTGCCGCTCCCGCCGCCACGACGATCGGCGAGCTCCCGGGGATCCTCGGGGCCGTGGTGGTCGGCATCACCCTCGCCGTCGGCGTGGGCGCCGCTCTCTCGCCTCTGGCGCTCCTCGGGCCCGTCCGCCGGGTCGATCCCGGCGCCGGCTGGTCGTTCGACTGGACCGTCCTCGGCGGAGGGGCCGGCGTGCTGCTGGTGGCCCTGGCGGGCATCGCCCTCGAGCCCCGGGCGGGGCGGGAGGCCGTTCCCGTGCGCTCGGCCATCCTCGGCGCCGCCCTGGCCGTGGCCGCCGTGGCGGGCACGACGGTGTTCGGCTCGAGCCTCCGGGTCCTGGTCTCTCATCCCCGCCTGTACGGGTGGAACTGGGACGCCATCCTCGTCACCGGGGGCGGGCAGGGGAACATGCCCGGGGCTCAGGTCACCCGGCTCCTCGACAACGACTCCTCGGTGCAGGCCTGGTCGGCCGCCTACTTCTACAACCTGACCATCGACGGCCAGGCCGTGCCGGTGATCGGCGAGAGCCCCGGTGCTGTCCGGGCACCGCCTGGAGGACGTCGACCAGGTCGTGTTCGGGGCCATCACCCTCGCCCAGCTGCACAAGCAGGTTGGAGACACGGTCTCGGTCTCGAGCGGCACCGGCGCGGCGACGCAGCTGCGCATCGTGGGCACGGCCACCATGCCGACCATCGGGGGCCCGGGACCCCATCTCGAGATGGGCACGGGAGCGGTCCTTCCGGACAACCTCATCCCCGCCGCCCTCAAGAACCCGTTCAACGATCCGACCCCCGGCCCGGAGTCCGTCTTCGTGAACCTCCGCCCGGGGGCAAACCGTGCCGCCGCCCAGCGGTCGCTGCAGCAGATTGCCCAGGCGACGTCCAACACCTTCAACTTCGGGGTCTTCGTGGGGCCGGTCCTGCGGCCGGCCGAGATCGTGAACTACCGCTCGCTCGGCACCACGCCGGCGCTGCTCGGCGCCGCCCTGGCCCTGGGGGCGGTGATCGCGCTCACCCTGGCCCTGGTGGCGTCGGTGCGCCGCCGCCGGCGGGAGCTGGCCGTGCTGCGCACCCTGGGCTTCACCGCCCGGCAGCTGGCCGCCACCGCGGCATGGCAGTCCAGCGTGGCCGTCCTCCTGGGCACGATCGTCGGCCTCCCCGTCGGGGTGGCACTGGGCCGGGCGCTGTGGGACCTGTTTGCCGGGGAGATCCACGCCGTGCCCAGCCCGACCGTGCCCGGGATGTGGCTGGTGCTGATCGGCGTCGCCGCCATCGTGCTGGCCAACGTGGTGGCGGCGGTCCCGGGACGGATCGCCGCCCGGACGCCGGCGGTGGGGTTCCTGCGGGCCGAGTGATCCCTACCACTTGCGGTAGGGCAGGAACTTTCCGCTGTAGGTGATCTGGACGCGGTCACCCTTCGGGTCGGGGATCCGCTCGATGTCGAGCTCGAAGTCGATGGCGCTCATGATCCCGTCCCCGAACTTCTCGTGGATGACGGCCTTGATCGTGGTTCCGTAGACCTGGGTGATCTCGTGGAGCCGGTACACGAGCGGATCGACCGGGACCGGGCCGGGCAGCGATCCCTTGGTGGGAACCTGCTGGAGCGCACCGACCACCTCGGCGCCCAGCCCCAGCACCCCGGCCAGCGCCTCGGCCTCGGCCGCATCCATCGTGGCCTGTCCCATGACGGCGGCCGTGGTCCAGACGACGTGGCGGCCGACCTTGTCGGCCAGCTCCTGGAACGTGACCCCCTTGGTGCGCTTGGTCTCGAGGATCACCTCGGTGCACTCGGCGCGATTCATGTTCCGCCCCTCCCTCCTGTGTCACCCCGCTCGGTCCACGGACTATGCCATGTCACCGCTCTGATCCGGGCGGCGGGTCCTGATTGACCACGATTCGGGCTCCTCGCTAGGTTCGGTTCGTGGCTCGCATACCGCTGGTGGACCCGAACGACGCGGCGTTGGATCCCGCCGTCCGCGAGATCCTGGTGAGGATGACCGGATCCGCTCAAGGCGCGCCCAACGTGTTCCGGGCCATGGCCAACCATCCGGAGTCCATGCGCACGGGTGGCCAGATCGTCTACAGCCCGGCTTCGACGATCACCCCCAAGCAGCGGGAGCTGGCCTACCTCACCGCGTCGGTCGTCAACAGCTGCCACTACTGAGTTCCGGCCCACATCATGCTCGGTCGGAGCGTGGGAATCAGTGACGAGAAGATCACCCACCTGGCCGATGATCCCCTTCCGGAGGGTGTCTTCGATGCCGAGGAGGCGGCCATCGTCCGCTACTCGCAGGCGTCGACCCTCATGCGGCCGATAACCGACGAGCTGTACGGGGATCTGGCGCAGCACTTCGACGTGAAGCAGCTCATCGAGATCTGTGCGACGGTCGGCCTGTCCAACACGGTCAACCGGTTCCACGCCACCTTCCTCACCGATGTCGACGACGCCATCAACGAGGCGTTGGGCCCGAGCTGTCCCATCCCCCTTCCGCCGCAACCGAGGGGCGCCTGAATCGCACGGTACCCATCGCTCCTCGGCCGGGTACCTGAGGTGCGACTACTCAGGCCGACACCTCGGCCACCACGACCGACACGTTGTCCCGGCCTCCTCGGGACAGGGCCAGCTCGACCAGGGCGTCAGCGACCGTCTGGATGGCCCCGCCATCGGCCATCAAGGAGGCGATCTCCTCGGGGGGCACCTCGGTGAACAGTCCATCGGTGCACAGGAGGAATCGGTCCCCCGCCATGGTCGGGTGAACGGCGCTGTCGAGCTCGACGTCGGGTCCGACGCCCAGGGCCCGGGTGAGCACCCCGCGTTGAGGGTGTTCGAGAGCCTCCTTCTCGCTCAGCTGCCCGTGGCGAACCAGTTCCGCCATGAGGGTGTGGTCATGGGTGAGTTGACTCAGCGTCTGGTCCCGCCACAGG
>DASUHN010000321.1 GCA_036273495.1 Acidimicrobiales bacterium
CGCGTCATCTACGACTGGTACTTGGGTGGCGGGGTGGGACTGCTCCAGATCCGTGATCGCCTGAACGCCGATCCCGACCACGACCCGCCGCCGGTCCCCGTCGACCCGACGACGGCACGCGGCGCGTGGAGCCGCTCCAGCGTCTGGGAGGTGCTCCGAAACCCGAAGTACACCGGCTATCAGGTCTGGAACCGCCGAGCCAGAAAGAAGGGACACAACCGGACCAACCCGCCCGAGCTGTGGGTCTGGTCGGAAGAGCCAGCGCATCCCGCGATCGTGAATCGCGAGGAATACGACGCGGTGCAAACACGCGCCAAGGCGAACGAGCGCTCACGGCGGGCTGTGCCCGCCACCATGGCGCGTCCGACGGCCAAGCGTGACTATCTCTACCGAGGGCTGCTCCGCTGCGGCATCTGCGGGCTGCGCATGTGGGGCAACCATCGCCGCCAGACCACCTACTACTCCTGCCAGCCATCCCACCAGAGAGCCAAGGACATCCCGGCGGATCACCCGCCGCACGTGTACCTCAACCAGCAACGTCTGAGCGACACGGTGCTGCCATTCCCTGCCACGGCTCTATTCGGCTCTGAACGCGCGGGCTATTGGCGCGCCTGTCTCGAAGCCGCCGCCGAGCCCGAGCGGACGGCGCCCGCCAAGGAGCGAGCCCAGGAGATCGAAAGCGAGATCGTCGATCTCGAACGACGCCTCACCCGCCAACTCCTCAACCTCGAAGCCGACGACGTCACCCCCGCGCTGCGCCGGCGGATAGGCCAACGCGTCGCCGAAATCGAAGACGCCATCGCCGAACGACGCCAGCGCCTGGCGGCGCTCGCCAAAGAGTCGGCCACAGAGGCGCCCACGTTCGCCGACGTCGCCCCGCTGCTCGACCGGCTGCCAATCCTCGCCACCTCGCTCGACACGGCGCACCCCGCCGAACTAAGGGCGCTTCTCGAATCGCTCCAACTCGACATCATGTTCCAACCAGCCGAGAGCGCCATCGACGTCTCTGTCACCGTCCATGATCCCGGCGACCTGGCAGCGCAGGTGCGCGCGGAGGACTGGTCAGCGCCCCCGGGGTGACTCGAACACCCGACGCACGGTTTAGGAAACCGACGCTCTATCCTCTGAGCTACGGGGGCTAGGCCTGGCGCGAGCGTCGGGCCGAGACCCACCCTGCGCGCTGGATCACGATACTCTCAGGTACCCGGGCTCCCTTCTCGTCGCCGACGCCCCTCATACAGGCAGCCTGTGCGTTCTGGCCGTAGGATCCTTGTTGTGGTCGAGTGGTTCTCGTTCGAGGTCATGAACGGGTCTACGTCCGCCCGACCCTGGTACGAGGCGTACTCGGATCTCTTGGTGGGCCTGGCCCTCTCTCACGGCGCCGTCGACTGGGAGTGCCGTCTTCAGGGCTGGGGGTGCCTGTTCGAGGTCGCCTTCGCCGATGACGACGCCTGGGAGTGCTTCCGCCGGCACCCGACGGTCCAGGCCGCGCTCGACGCCGTCCCGGACCCCGTCAACGGGCTCCTGATCCACCGGGGACGGGGGGGCAGTGCGGGCTCGCGCTGGCCGCGCCGCCCGCGTCCGCTCTCAGGCGCCGGGTCGGCCGCCCTGCCTCTCCCGATCGAGTCCCTGGACGAGGCCGTCTTCGGGCCGGCGGAGAGGCTGCCGATCGCCGCTCTGCCCGACGGTCGGTCCCGTCAGTCACCCCTGCGGACTGTCCCCCTCCGCTGAGCACCTGACCACGAGAGGGGCCGGCCGCGAGCGGCCGGCCCCTCTCTTCGGCCCGAGCGACGACTGGGGGCGCCACACAGGCAATCCTCCTAACGACCCCCTCGGGGAGAACTTGCGGTCGGCCCCCAGAAAGTCGGCCCGAAATCCGGGGCGAGGGATGCCCGGTCAGTCTCTCCCCTCCCGCCACACAGTGTGGTGGGGGTGGACGTCACCGTGGCCGGTCGTCCGGGTCAGGAGGACCCGGTCGATGTCGAACCGGAAGACCAACTGCTGCTCGTCCGGTGACGGGATGTCCTGTCCCGCCCGCTCCTTCACGAACTGGGCGGCCAGGGCGTCCCGGACCCCGGGGTCATCGACCGGCGCGGCCGTGCCGGTCACGAAGAACGCGTCCTCGTTGTCCGGGCAGGGGAACGAATGCAGGGCGTAACGCCCGTCCCGCTCCAGGTCGACCCGCTTGGGCGAGGGAACCAGGAAGGCGAACAATCCCCCATCCAGCACCTGCGGGCAGATGGGATGGACCCGGGGCCCGCCGTCGTGTCGCACCGTGGCCAGGAAGCCGAGTCCGACGCCGAACTGGTAGAGCAGTCCGAGACCGGCCTCGGCGAGGTCGGGCCTCTGCCGGATCAGATCCCCCCAACTCGCCATTCGCCCACGATGTCGGCTGACCCGCCTCGGGGCAAGCCGACCCGCCGAGGGCCCGACGGACCCTCCTACACTCCCGATTCCAACGATCGGGGGACACGATGGCCGAGATCCACGGGACCTGTGACGAGCGCTTTGCCGGAGTCGCGGCCGTGCTGTCGGCCAATCTCGACGGGGGCCTGGACGTAGGTGCCTCGGTGGCCGTCTTCGTGGACGGCCGGCCGGCAGTCGACATCTGGGGCGGATACGCCGACGCCGAGAAGACCCGCCCCTGGGAACGCGACACGATCACCAACGTCTTCTCGACCACCAAGACCATGACCGCGCTCAGCGCGCTGATCCTGGCCGACCGGGGAGAGCTGGACGTCCATGCGCCGGTGGCCCGCTACTGGCCCGAGTTCAAGGCGGCCGGCAAGGAATCCGTGGAGGTGCGCCACCTGCTCGGCCACACCGCCGGGCTGGCGGGTTGGACCGAGGCCCTGGTGCCGGAGGACCTGGCCGACTGGGAGAAGTGCACCTCGCTCCTGGCTGACCAGGCGCCGTGGTGGGATCCGGGGACGGCGTCCGGTTACCACGCCGTCACCCAGGGTTACCTGGTGGGCGAGGTGGTGCGCCGGATCACCGGGATCTCCCTCGGGACCTTCTTCCGCGAGGAGGTGGCCACCCCACTGGGCGCCGACTTCCACATCGGCCTGGCTGCGGAGCACGACGGCCGGGTGAGCCGCCTCATCCCCCATCCGCCGATCGATGTGGAGGCCCAGGCCCAAGGCAGGAAGCTGGCCATCGACACCCTCGCCAACCCGCCGATCACGGGGGAGACGTCCTGGCCCGAGTGGTGGCGCCGGGCCGAGATCCCCGCCGCCAACGGCCACGGCAACGCCCGCTCGGTGGCCGCCGTGCAGTCGATCATGGCCGGGAGAGGTGAGTCGGCCGGAGTGAGGCTCCTGTCCGAGGCCGGGTGCCGGGCGGTGTACGAGGAGCAGTCCAACGGCACCGATCTCGTGCTCGGCGTCCCGCTGCGCTTCGGACTCGGCTACGGGCTGGCCAGCGACTTCATGCCGATCGGCCCGACGGCATGCTTCTGGGGCGGGTACGGAGGATCACTCGTGTATATCGACATGGACACGCGGCTCTGCGTCTCCTACGTGATGAACCGCATGGAGGGCAACCTGGTCGGGGACCGCCGCGGTGCCGACGTCCTGCTGGCCGTCGCCAGCGCCTGCGGCCCGACATGAGCGATCCCGTCCTCCTCGTCGACGTCGCCGACCGGGTGGCACTGTTGACCATGAACCGGCCGCAGTCCCGTAACGCCCTCAACCAGGCCATGCGTGCCGCCCTCGTCGACACAGTGGGCGCCCTGCAGGCCGACCCGGCCGTCGACGTGTTGGTGATCACCGGTGCCGATCCCGCCTTCTCGGCTGGAATCGATCTGAAGGAACTGGGCGGAGGTGAGGGGAGTCCCGCGCCGCTGACCCCGGCGGGGCGCCCCGACATGCGGGGCCCGTTCCGGCCCCGGCGCAAGCTGCTGATCGGCGCAGTGAACGGCGCCGCGGTGACCGGGGGCCTCGAGATCGCCGTCAACTGCGACTTCCTGGTCGCGTCCGAACGAGCCCGCTTCGCCGACACCCACGCCCGGGTCGGCGTCATGCCGGGATGGGGCCTCACCGTCCTGCTCCCGCAGCGTGTCGGGGTGGCTCGGGCCCGGGAGATGAGCGTGACCGGAAACTTCGTCGACGCCGCCACCGCCCTGCAGTGGGGGCTCGTCAACCACGTGGTGGCCCATGAGGAGCTGATTCCTTTCGCCCGGCAGCTGGCCGTCGACGCCACCACCATCGACCAGCGGGCCGTGCAGAGGATGCTGCGGACCTACGACGAGGTGACCTCGACCACGGCGCGGGAGGGCTGGGACATCGAGCTCCAGGTCAGCACCGAGTGGGAGGGCGCCGGCTACGACCGCAGCGAGATCGAAGCGCGGCGCCAGGCGATCGTCGACCGGGGCCGCTCCCAGCTCGGTTCGCAACCTCGGCGATAGGTCACCACTCGAGCCATTCCCGGCCGGCGAGCGACAGGGCCGGTCCTCCCTGGAGGAGCGCCGGTAGCCTTGGGTCATGACCGACGTCGAGGTGTTCGTGGATCCCAGCTGCCCGTGGGCCTGGATCACGTCGCGGTGGGTCAAGGAGGTGGCTCCCCAGCGCGACCTGACTGTGCTGTGGCGCTCGTACTGCCTGGAGATCCGGGACGACTACGGGGTGGCACCCACGATCCCCGAGCACTACCGCCAGGCTGCCCTCGAGGGACACGCCGTCTCGCACCGGATGCTCCGGGTGTTCGAGGCCGCCCGGTCCGAGGCCGGGGAGGACGCCGTCGACCGGCTGTACTCGGAGTGGGGGACCCGCTTCTTCTCCTCGGAGCGGATCCCTGCCGACGAGCTCCTGGAGGTCTGCGTAACGGCGGCCGGGCTGGATGCCGGATTGGTTGCCGCGGCCGGTGAGGAGAAGTGGGACGCCCCCATCGTCGAGTCCATGGAGGTGGCCTACGCCTTCGGCGGACCCAAGACCCAGACGCCGACGATCGTGGTGCGCACCGCCCCTCCCCACGGCTTCAAGGGCCCGGTGATGGCCCCGGCGCCGTCGGGCGCATCCGGGCTTCGTCTCTGGGACGCCATCATGGTCCTGTCGGAGGAGCCCGGCTTCTTCGAGATGACCCGGCCCCGCGCCAACGCCCCGCGGATCAGCGCGACCTGAGGTCGGGGGGCTCCGGCCTCAGCGCAAGCGCGCCGTCCAGGGGCGGCTGGCCGCCGGGGAGTACCGCCTCACCACGCCCGCCGCCTGATGGGCCATGGAGTGGGCCCAGCGGTGGCACGTCTCGCGGGCGAAGCGCTCCTCGTCGACTCCGCGCCCGCGCCCCTGCGCCTGGACGGTCGCCACGGTCACCCCGAGGTCGGCGACCAGCTCGGCGTGCTCAGCGGGAAGGAAGTCGTCGGCCGTGACGAGCACCCAGGGCTGGCTCCCCATGCGCCGGGTCACGCCCCGGAGCAGCTCTGAATCGCCGGCCCGCGCCATACCCAGCTCGGCGGCGGCGGTCGCCGCCCGGCCCCGGCCCTTGAGCTCGGCGGCGATGCGCCGGTTGAGCGAGGCGTCGAGAACCAGCAATCGCTCCGGACCGGGCATCACGCCGCCACCTGCTCGTAGCGGACCACCGCGTGCCACCAGCGGCGGGCGTCCTCCACCTCGTCCCTCGTCAGCCCGTAGTCGTGCATCAGCAGGTCGACGCCCTGTGGTGTCTCGGCCATCCGCGCCGCCAGCTCGGCCGGGACCCGTTTTCCCTTGATGACCGGCCGGCCCGAGAGGCGGTCGGGATCGACCTCGATGTGTCGCAGAGAGGGGATCTCGCGGGCCGCCCAGCCGCCCCGCCCCAGGTAGGCGACCAGGGTCTCCAGGTCCAGCGCGGCGAGGACGGGATGGCCGGACACGAGGTCGGTGTGGACCTCGTCCTCCTCGACCACGATGGTGCGCACCCGCCGTCGGGACGGCCGCTCGCCATCCCCTGCACCCGGCACCAGAAGCCGGGACTGCTGCAGGGGCCAGTTGCTGTCACGCTGGGCCCGCAGCCGGTCAGCAGCGGCCTTGATGGCCCGCAGGCCGGCGCCGCGCGCGACCAGCTCGTGGACGACCATCGCCTCGGCCACGTCCTGAAAGCAGTAGACGCGGGGCGGCCGGGTCGAGCGCGACGAGCGGATGTAGCCCCGGCGGGCCCATTGGCCGATGGTCGTCCCCGACACCCCGGCCAGCCGGCCGGCCTCGTCGGCCAGGTAGTGGCCCCGGGGGCGGCCGGAGGGCGCAGCCATGGTTGGTGATGCTACGGGCCGCCTACTCTCGGCCGTCATGACGACCCCCACCCTGGCCCGCGCCGAGCGCCAGGCCCTCTGTGACCTGCTCACCGAGGCCGGCGCCGATGCCCCGACCCTGTGCGAGGGGTGGACGACGTTCGACCTGGCCGCCCATCTCGTCGTCCGGGAGCGCCGGCCGGACAGCGGCCCGGGCCTGGTGATCCCGGCTCTTGCCCGCTGGACGGAACGGGTCCGTACCGGCGCCAAGCACCGTGGCTACGACACATTGGTCGAGCTGGTCCGGAAGGGACCGCCGGTGTACTCGCCCTTCGCCCTGCCGGGAGCGGATTCCGCCGCCAACAGCGTCGAGTACTTCGTGCACCATGAGGACGTGCGCCGCGCCCGGGCGGGATGGGAGCCCCGCCCGCTCTCTGCCGACGCGGACGAGGAGCTCTGGCGGCGGACCTCCCGCGGTTCCCGCATGGCCTTCCGCAAGGTCGGAGCGGGCGTGGTGCTGCGCCGGCCCGACGGCACGACCCACGTGGCCAAGGCGGGCAGCCCGGCGGTGACGATCACGGGCCCGCCCTCCGAGCTGGTCCTGTTCTCGAGCGGCCGGCGGGCGCATGCCCGGGTGGAGATCGAGGGAGATCCCGGGGCCGTCGAGGCTTTGGCCGCCGCCCAGTTGGGCGTGTGAGACTCGAACCATGTTCATCCTCGCCCTGGTCATAGGCGGACTGATCATCGGCGCCTTCGGCCGGCTGGTGGTGCCGGGGCCCAACCCCATGGGAATCCTCGGGACCGTTGCCGTCGGCCTGGCCGGTTCGGCCGTCGGCGGCGTAATCGGCCGGGTGCTCCTGGGGTGGCGGCGGCGCTATTCGTTGGGCCTGGGGTTCGTCCTGGCGGTGGCGTGCACCGCCCTCATCGTGTACGCCATTCAGAACCGCGGCGGGCGTCGCCCGCGCTACTGACGGGGAGGCGAGTCATGGCGGACCGCGTGGCGGTGAAGGTGTCCGGTGGGGTGGCCGACGTCCGCCTGGCCCGGCCCGACAAGCTCAACGCCCTCGACACCGCCATGTTCGAGGCGCTGGCCCGCACGGGTGAGGAGCTGGCCGCCGACCCGGCGGTGCGCGTCGTCGTGCTGTCCGGGGAGGGCCGGGGCTTCTGCGCCGGGCTCGACTTCAGTGGTTTCCAGGCCATGGCGGGGGGCGGAGGCGGCGACGAGGGGGCCGACCGGGAGGCC
>DASUHN010000322.1 GCA_036273495.1 Acidimicrobiales bacterium
CGGCCCGGCTCGCGAGGGTGGAGGACCGTCACGAGCGCGTCCCCTGCGCGACCGGCTCCGCCGCGGCGCCGTCGCTGCCGTTGGGTCCGGTCTCCCCGGCGGCGATTGCCGTGAGGAGGTCGTCCTGGTCCTCCGCCGCAGCCGCCCCGGCCTGGCGCTTGTCGGCCAGCAGGCTCGGGACCACCAGACCGCGTCGGGCCGCCACCACGCGCAGCAGCCGGTCCCGCAGCTTGTAGACGACCTCGCCGATGCCGCCCGGAAAGGCGATGAGCACGTAGAGGACGATGATCCCGGGCACCGCCTGGCGGAACTGGCCCAGCCACGTCTGGGTCTCCAGGAACTTGAAGAACAGCACTCCGATGAGCGTGCCCGTCACCGAGCCGAGACCGCCGATTACCGCGTAGACGAGGGCGGTCATCGAGTCGAGGGCCGGGAAGCTGCCGGGGTTGAGCGATCCGAGGAGCAGCACGTCGAACGCTCCGGCCACGCCGGCGATGATGCCCGCCACCACGAAGCCGGCCAGCTTGATCCGGGTCGTGGGCACTCCCGCCGACTGAGCGGCGCGTTCGTTGTCTCTGGTCCCTATGAGCACCCGGCCGCCGCGGGCCTTGCGCAGGCCCCGGGTGACGAGAATGGCCAGGGCCAGGAAGGCCAGGCACGTGAGGTACAGCTCGTAGAAGTTGTTGAGGTCGAAGCGCTGCAGGAGCAGAGCACGCTGCACCCCGTTCTGGGGAATGAACTGGGGGAAGGTGTCGGTGTTGAGGAAGTACTGGTCGAGAGCCACCGCCATGGCCAGCGTCGTCACGGCCAGGAACTGGCCCTTGATGCGCAGGGCCGGCAACCCGACCAGGAGCGCCACCGCCGCCCCCACCGCTCCGGAGATCAGCATCACCAGGAAGAAGTCGAGATTGAAGTGGGCCACCAGGTTCCCCGCCACCATGGCCGCCACCCCGGCGATGCCGAACTGGCCCAGGCTGATGTGGCCTCCCCACCCGGTCAGCACCACCAGTGAGACCCCGATCAGGGCCCACACCATGGCGAAGCCGGCCAGCAGCTGTTGACTGGGCGACCATCCGTGCGGGACGAGCACGAAGGCGGCGCCCACGACGAGGACCAGGGCCCGACGCGACCAGAGCACCTCCGGTAGCCGTTTGAGCTCGTCGGGAATGGGCTTGAGCACACTGATGGCGGTCCAGGTCGAGGCTCCCGACTCCTCGGCGCGTGACAGCTTCCCGCTCTGGGCCAGGAGGGCCACCACGATCACGGCCAGGTAGAAGACCCAGACGATCGACGGGCTGCTCGACGTGTTCCAGCGCACCAGCTGGTCCATGATGCCGAGGCCGATCGCGGCCACGAAGGCGATCGGCAACGACTCCATACGCGCCACCACGGCGGCGGCCAGCATCGGCAGGAGGACCGTCGGGCCGTTCGACAGCGCCCCGGGCTTCACCCCCTCGAAGGGGGCCTGCAGCATGAACGCCAGCGTGGTCAGGGCGCCTGCGACCACCCAGACGATCGTGGACAGCCGGCGCACGGGGATCCCGAGCAGGAGGGCCCGGTCCTCGTTCTCGGCCGCGGCCCGCACGGCGATGCCGGCGTCGGTGCGAAGGAGGAACCAGCTGAGGAAGGCGATCACCACCGGGACCACGGCCACGATCAGCAGAGCCGAGCTGTGGAAGGTGTACACGTCGATGCGCAGCGACATGCTCAGGGGTGGGGAGAACGATCCGGTCAGGGAGACGAAGTGCTCGTGGGTCGAGCCGATCAGCTCGATGGCCCCGAAGAGCTGGGCCAGCCCGATGCTGGCGACGGTGACCAGCAGGCGGGGCGCCTTGCCGAAGCGGCGGATGGTCGACATCTCCGTCCCGCCTCCGACCAGGGCGCCGAT
Organism: Acidimicrobiales bacterium; assembly: GCA_036273495.1. Taxonomy (NCBI): domain Bacteria; kingdom Bacillati; phylum Actinomycetota; class Acidimicrobiia; order Acidimicrobiales; species Acidimicrobiales bacterium. The sequence goes on from DASUHN010000322.1 coordinate 1,889, forward strand.
GATCACGGCCCCCGGCAGCGCCAGCCAGTAGTTGAGGCCGTGCACCTTGACCAGTCCGATGGCCAGGACGCCGACCATGCTGCCGAGCGCCCCGTTGGCGAAGAAGATGAACCGGTTGGCCCGGTACACCAGGATCAGCCCGAAGGCGCCGAGGGCGGTGACCGACCCGTAGACGACGCCGACGAGAATGATCCCGATCGGGGCCTTCTGGTGGACGTAGCCGTGGGAGCCGGTGGCCGCCCATGCCAGCAGGTACACCACGACGATGGCCGCCATCACCAGGCGGCCCGGCGTCTTGAGGAACCGGGGCAGCGGGAGGCGTTCTATCCGTTCATCCAGCGCCGATGTCACGAGGGGGTGAAGGGGAAGCCCGCGGGGCAGCCGGGCGGGCCGCCTGGCACAGTTCCGAACGTCCAGCGCTGGTTCGAAGTGCCGACGTAGGCGCCGGCCTTGTTGTTGTACGCCGAGATCGTCGACGGGTTCCAGCAGATCTCCCGCACGTCATTGGGCACGGTGTACTGCTGGCTGTTCCACCCCCACAGGCCCATCGGGCCCTCCTTGGGCGGGTAGCGGAACATCCCCTGCTGGAACGTCTGAGGCGTCAGCTGGGGTCCGGCCATCTGTATGCCGATCGCCAGCATGTCCATCTGGGCGTAGATCAGGTTCACGAAGAACGCCGGTTCGCTCTTGGGGTCGACGCTCTTGTAGGCGGCGTACCCGATGGACTGGGTGTACGGGACGGTCGGGCCGTTGGGGCTGATGCCGAAGGCGTGGGACTGGAACTGCTGGTTGTAGAGCTGGCCGACATAGTCCTGGTCGGTGAGCGCCGTACCGACGACCACGAACTCGGGGAAGTAGCCCTGCTGGGCGCCCTGGCCCGACAGGTAGACCGGGAAGATGGGGTCGCACCCGCAGAGGATCGTGGTCACCCCGTCCGCCTTCAGCTTGGAGATGAGGTTGGCCGCCTGCTGGGACATGGTGCCGAGGTCGAGGGTGTAGGTGTACTTGGTCCCGGCGCAGTTGTGCTGGGTCCCGTAGGCCTGGGCCACGTCGACCGACACCTGGTACCAGGAGTTCTCGGGGGCCAGGAGGGCAAACTTCCGGGGCTTGTTCTTGAGGCCCCCGCCGGCGAAGGATGCCGGCTTGCCGTTGGGGCACAGCTTCTGCACCGTGTAGTCGGCCGCGATCTGGGCCACGTCGGTCCCGTCGGTGGCGACGGACCAGCCGTAGGGCGCGTGCTGCTGGTGCCAGTCGCGGGACAGGTACGGATCCCCGAACGCCATGATCCGCTGGGCCGCCAGATCGGCGGCGTAGGGCTCGGACTCGGCCGACAGGTCCCCGAACACGCTCATCTGCTTGGCGGTCAGGGCGTCGGCCTCGGCCTGGGCCTGGCCCTGGCCGAGCAGCTCGTTCGAGAGCGAGCCCTGACCGTTGTAGAAGTGGACGGCCAGCTTGCGCCCGTAGAACTGGAAGTGGGAGTTGAAGTACTGGACCAGGACCTGGATGGTCCGCTCGGTGTCGGCGTTGGTGTCCTGGAGCTGGGCCCCGGCCAACTGGGCCAGGGTCTGCTGGAAGCTCTGGTCGCTGGTGGCCCGGAACGAGATGTTGATGGTGTTCGACGTGACGCCGGTCGAGGTGGCACCACCGTTGCTCCCCGAGAACGTCATGCACGGCGGGGAGTACGGATCACCCGGGATCTGTTCGGTCTGGCCGGCGCACTGTCCGACGTTGGCCGGCGTGGTCACGGTATGGCCCGCCGATCCGGCGGATCCCTGGGTGCCCGGCAGAGCGCCCGCTCCGCCGGTTGGGGTGGCCGACCCGGGCTGGCCCGGAGTGGTCCCTCCGCCATTGGACCCGGTGGTACCGGGCAGGGGTCCCCCACTTGCCCCGCCCGGGGAGGACGCGCTGGCGCTGCTCTGGACCTTGCTCGGGACCAGCCAGGCCACGAGCACCAGGAGAAGGGCGAAGAGCGCGACCGGGCCGTAGCCGCGCAGCAGCCGGTTCCGTATCCCGGCGCCAGCGGGCCCCTCGGACGACAGAGGTGAGACAGGTGTGGCCACGGGCCCCTCAGTCCTCGAAGCGCGCCTGGTGGACCGGCCGCATCACGCGACGGTCGGCCTCGGCCAGGAGCAGGACGCCCACGAGGCCCAACAGACCGAGGGCCATCAGCGGCCCGCCGGCGCCGGTCCGGGCCGTGGCCAGGATCCCGGAGGACTGCGTTGCTCCGGACGTCCCGCCCGATGACGGAGCCGGCCCCGGAGATGACAGCGCCGCTCCGGACGAGAGGCCGCCGCTGCCGAGCGACGACCCCGCCGTTCCCGGCGTGCCGGGCGTTCCCGGCACGAACTGGTTGGTGGCGCCCAGGGCGAACGACGGCAGGCTGAGGTTGTAGGCGTTGCTGGGGAGGTCCTTGCTGCTGGCGTTCACGCCGCCGAAGGCGGCGTTGAAGTACCCGGCGCCGCTGATCGAGGCCAGGGTGATGGCCGCCACCGTGATCGGCGTGTCCGACTGGCAGAGGGCCTGCTGGAGCTGACTGGGCTCCCACGATCCGAATCCGCTCTCCAAGCCGTGGGTCACCGTGTTGTACACCGGGCCGAGGGCGTTGAGCCCGGCGTCGACCAACGTGTCGCGGCTCTGGTTGGGGACGACCTGGAGCTCGAGGGGACCGACGCTCTCGATGCCCTGCTGATTCGAGGTCTGGGGCAGCAGGATCTTCATCCCGATGTTGCCGATCACCTTGTTCACCGCCACCGCGACGGCCGTCAGGTCGTTCGTCGGGAGCTGGGCGCCGTTCACCACCGCCTTGGTGATCCCGAAGGACCCCGAGGGCTTGGCCGAACCGCTCGACGGATAGGAGGCGTCCCAGTGCAGGCCGGAAAGCACCACTGCCCCGCCGGCCAGGCTGATCGACCCGATGTCCGAGCTGGCTCCCGCCACCCGCTGTCCTCCGACCAGTCCGGACCACGCCTTCGACTGGCCGCCGGTGACGCTCAGCGCCCCGCCCGGGAGCGGGGCCAGGGTGGTGTCGGCCTCGGCGTAGGGGGTGGCCGTGGCCCGGCCGAACTCGGTGGCACCGTAGGTCTGCTGGGGGTTGGTCCGGGTCTGACCTTGATCGGCGCCGGGCTGGCCGGCCTCCACCTCGAGGGGGCTGGGAACGGCGGCGGCCAGAGGCGGTTGCGGCGCCTGACCGCAGTTGTAGGACTTGAGGGACGTGCCGATGGCGCCCAGGTCGAGACCCTGTGACTGCGCCCGGGCATAGCTGTTGGTGTGGCCGGCCAGCGCCTCCCCGAACACGGGGCCGATGGCCAGCGACCCCTCGTGGGGCGTGAGCTGCAGCGTCTGGGCGTAGGAGCTGCCCTGGCCCGGTGCCACCGCCGCCGAGGCGGTCCCACCACTGGCAAAGGCGAGCCCACTGGCGCCCAGAAGGACGATCGAGGCTCCGGTGAGACCCCACCGCAGCCGGCGCCGCCATGCCGGCCGACGATCCGAACGACCTGCACCGCCTGCCCGATTCCGAGTGTCCGCCGTCACTGCGTGCATGTCCGCCGTCATCCGGTGCCGCTTCGACACCGACGGCGGTCCCTCCTTTTCGGTCATTTTCCCCAAATCCGTCACATCACCTAGAACGCCGTCTGCCCGCCGGCCTTGCGAATAAAGCATTGCTACTCAATACAGCATGCACCCCGGAACGGGGGCCGGGAACGCGCCCCCCGGCAGCCGGGGCCGGCATCACCCACCCCGGACTTGCGGGAGAGCTGTACCCCAAACCGGCGGCCGGAACCGCGACCCGGCTTATGGTGTCGCGGTGGAGCTGCGCCGGGTCCGCATCAGCGATCCCGACGTCGAGCCGCTGCTGTCGGGACTGGCCGACGAGTATCGGCGCCGGTACGGCGAGCAGGACGAGCTGTCCAGCGTCCCTGACGTCGAGTTCGACCCTCCGAGCGGTCTGTTCCTGATCGCCGTCGAGGCGGGCGAGGTCGTGGCCGGCGGCGGCTTCCGGTATCTCGAGACCGGGGTGTCTGAGGTCAAGCGGATGTGGACACGGGACGACCGGCGCCGGCGCGGGTTGGCCTCGGCCCTCCTCCTCGCCCTCGAGGCGGCGGCCCAAGAGGTCGGCTACAAGACTCTCCGCCTCGAGACCGGGCCGGCCCAGCCGGAGGCGGCGGCCCTCTACGAGCAGCGCGGCTACCAGCGGATCCCCGTCTTCGGCCGATACCAACAGGCCCTCGCCTTCGAGGTCGACCTGGCATCGGCCGGGCCGGGCTGACGAGGCCGGGACGACGGGATGGAGCGGCGACAGGTGGAGCAGGCGGTCGCGCTGGCCGGACTGTCGCTTCCTGCCGACGTCCGGTTCCGTGTGGAGGGGTCCGACCCGGTCCTGGCCTCCCCCCACCACCTCGGGGAGGGCGCGGCGGTCTGCCGGCTGCTGACCGGGGTGGCCGCCAACGAGCTGTGGAGGTTGCGCACAGGCCGCTCCCAGGAGCTGACCGTGGACGCCCGCCACGCCGCCGCCGCTCTGCGCTCCTACCTTCACGCCCGGCTTGTCGGCCAGCCCCCGCTGTCCCTCGAGGCCGCCGCCCGGGCCCGGGGGACGCTGCGGTTCACCCGGATCGCGGCCACGCGGGACGGCCGCCACGTCCAGCTCCACGGCTCCTTCCATGACGGCCCTCAGATCCTCGACGAGCTGGGATTGGAAGAGCCCAGCTCGGCTGAGGAGATCGACGGGGCGGTGGCGAAGCGGGACGCCTTCGAGCTCGAGGCCGCCTTCGTGCGCCGCCGGATCTGCGGGGGAGTGGTCCGGTCCCGGCAGGAGTGGGCCGATCACCCCCAGGGCCGGGCCCTGGCTGGGCTGCCCGTGGTCCAGGTCACGAGGATCGGGGACGCTCCGCCCGAGCCGCTCCCCGACGGGGACCGGCCCACCAGTGCGGTCCGGGTGATCGATCTGACCCGGGTGCTGGCCGGGCCGACCTGCGCCAAGACCCTGGCCGAGCACGGCGCCGACGTCCTCCACGTCGGAGCCCCCCACCTGGAGGGAGGCGGCCCGTTCGAGCTGGAGACCGGGATCGGAAAGCGCCAGGTGGTCATCGACCTGGACGTCCCCGAGCAGGCCCAGGCCATGCGGTCGCTCATCCGGGGCGCCGACGTGTTCTCCCAGGGCTACCGCCTCGGAACCCTGGCCCGCCGCGGCTTTGCGCCTGCCCAGTTGGCCGCTCTACGTCCCGGCATCGTCTACGTATCGGAGAACTGCTACGGCCTCACCGGGCCGTGGGCGGAGCGCCCGGGCTGGGAGCAACTCGGCCAGGCCGCCACCGGCATGTCGTTCCGGGAGGGCCGCTCGGCCCCCGACGGCATCCCTCGCCTCGCGCCCGCCGCCGTGAACGACTACAGCACCGGGTATCTGGCCGCCTACGGAGTGATGGTGGCCCTGGCCCGGCGGGCCCAGGAAGGCGGGTCGTGGCACGTGCAGGTGTCGCTGAGCCAGACCTGCATGTGGTACCAGAGCCTGGGAGACGACTGCGACCCTGACGCGTCCGACCCTGGTGAGGTCGAGACCTACCTGGCCGAGATGGACACCGCCGACTTCGGTCCCATCCGGTACCTCACGCCGGCCCTCCACATGTCGGAGACCCCGCCCCACTGGGAGCTGCCCCCCGCCCTCCAGGGGGCCCACCAGCCGGTGTGGCTGGATCGCTGAACAGCGCCTGGGGGTTCGCTCAGCGGAGGCCGGAGAAGAGATCGTCCTCCGGGACCGGTGCCCCGGTGCGGTCCTCGGCGCGGATGAAGGTCTCGTGCCCGAAGATCTCGACGAAGGCGTCCTCGGGGAAGCGCACCCACCACGACTCGTCCAGTTGGCTGGCGTGCGCGGCCAGGGCATCCCTCTTCCGGGTGGCGAATGCGGTCGTGTCCACGCTCGTCGTGATGCGCTTCTCGGCCTCCTCCATCTGTCGCACCACGTCGGGATCGAGCATCCGCTGGGGTGGGGCGGGAACCTCGATGCCGGCTGCGGCCATGCGCTCGCGGAGCTTCTGCCAGTCCCGCCGGCGGCGGGCGATGAAATAGAGCTTGGCGGGGATGCCCGTGGTCCGGTAGGCCTCCACCGCTATGCGGTGGACCTGCAGGTGGTCGGGGTGGTTGTACCCCCCCATGTCGTCGTAGGTCACGATGACCTGGGGCCGGTAGCGCTCCACCAACGACACCAGCCGGCCCACCGACTCCTGCGCCGGGACATTGCAGAACACGTGGCTGTGCTGTCTGAAGTCCCAGTCGGGCATGCCCGAGTCGTGGTAGCCGAGCAGCTCCACATGGGTGAGCCCGAGGTGCTGGCTCGCCTCCTCCAACTCGGCCAGCCGGGTCTTGGCGACCTGGTCCGGGTCGTGGCCCTCCTCCCCGGGCTTGACGTGGCCGGGCCCGTCCCCGTACTCGCCGTTGGTACAGGTCACGAGCACGGTCGTGATTCCCTCGGCGGAGTAGCGGGCCAGCACCCCACCCGTGCTGGACGACTCGTCGTCCGGGTGGGCGTGTACCGCCATCAGGGTCAGATCGGCGGGACTCCCCATCCCCCGAGCATGCACCACCCGGCAGCCCACCTGCTAGACCCGGTCGGAATGACCGTCACGAGCGTGGCCAACCTGGCCGTCAAGGTGGCCGACATCGGGTCGGCGGTCGCCTGGTTCCGGGCCGCCGGTGCCGCGGCCAGCGATCCCGTCGCGTGGGAGGGCGCCGAACGGGCTGACGTGGCCCTGGGCGCCCTTCGGCTGACCCTGTTCACGCGCGCCCTCTATGAGGAGACGACGGACCTCCCGGCCGAGGGGTTCCTCCACGCCGCCCTGTTCAGCGACGACCTCGAAGCCGACACCGAGGGCATGCGGCCTCTGTGGGGGCCGGCGGTAGTCCGTGGTGGCTTCGGGGTCCGCCGGGTCGTCTTCGTCGAGGCGCCGGGCAACATCCGACTGGAGTACATGGAGCAGCTGGGCGAAGAGTCTTGAGCCTCCGGGCCGCCGCCAGCAGCACTCGCTAAGACGTGGGGGTGGCGGCCACCTCCGCCAGGCCCAGCTCCCGGGTGGACACCTCGCGCATCTCGAGCTTGCGGATCTTGCCGGTCACGGTCATCGGGAAGCCGTCGACGAACTTCCAGTAGCGGGGGATCTTGAAGGTGGCGATCCGGCCCCTGCAGAACGAGACCAGCTCCTCCTCGTCGGCCCGGGCCCCGTCGCGGAGCTTCACCCAGGCCATGACCTCTTCCCCATAGCGGGGGCTCGGGACACCGATGACCTGCACGTCGGTGACCCCCGGGTGGGTGTACAGGAATTCCTCGATCTCCCGGGGATAGATGTTCTCCCCCCCTCTGATGATCATGTCCTTGAGACGGCCGACGATGGTCACGTAGCCCTCCCCGTCCATCACGGCTAGGTCCCCCGTGTGCATCCATCGGCCCTCGTCGATGGCCTCAGAAGTGGCCTCGGGATCGTTCCAGTAGCCGAGCATCACGCTGTAGCCCCGGGTGCAGAACTCCCCCGCCGTCCCCCGGGGCACGATCGCTCCGTTGTCCGGGTCCACGATCTTGATCTCGACGTGCGGATAGACCCGGCCGACCGTTCCGGTCTGCTTCTCGATGGGATCCCCGATCAGGGACTGCGTCGATACGGGCGACGTCTCCGTCATTCCGTACATGATCGTGACCTCGGGCATGTGCATCGTGGTGAGCACCTTGCGCATCACCTCGGCCGGGCACGGCGCCCCGGCCATGACACCCGTACGCAGGCTGGTGAGGACGAAGTCCCCGAATCGGGGGCTGTCGAGCTCCCCGATGAACATCGTCGGAGTGCCGTAGAGCGAGGTGCACCGCTCGACCTGCACGGATTCGAGCGTGGCCACCGGATCGTAGGACTCGGCCGGGATGACCATCGTGGACCCGTGACTGGTGCAGGCCAGGTTGCCCAGCACCATCCCGAAGCAGTGGTAGAAGGGCACCGGAATGCATACCCGGTCGGCCTCCGAGTAGTGAAGACCCTCTCCAATGAAGAAGCCGTTGTTCAGGATGTTGTGGTGCGACAGGGTGGCGCCCTTGGGGAAGCCGGTCGTGCCCGAGGTGTACTGGATGTTGATGGCGTCATCGAACTGGAGGTCCTCCTCGACCCGAGCCAGGTCCGACTCGTCGACACCGTCCCCCTCTTGGAGAAGGTCCTCCCAGTCCTCCTCGAGCATCACCGTCTCCCTCAAGGCCGGACACCCGCCTCTGACGTCGGCCAGCATGGCCACGTAGTCACTGGTTCGAAATGAGCGGGCGAGGATCAGGAACAAGACACCGGACTGGTTGAGGGCGTAGCGGAGCTCGGCCGTCTTGTACGCCGGGTTGATGTTGACGAGCACCGCGCCCATCCGGGCCGTGGCGTACTGGACCACCACCCACTCGTACCGGTTC
>DASUHN010000323.1 GCA_036273495.1 Acidimicrobiales bacterium
GCAGGACTACCCGAATGGGCCAGGCCCCACGACCTGCGCCACTTCTACGCCTCTCTGCTGATCCGCTCGGGAGCCAGCGTCAAGGTCGTGCAGGCTCGCCTGGGGCACTCCTCGGCCCGCACGACCCTGGACACCTACGCCCACCTCTGGCCCGACGAGGAGGACCGCACGCGGGCCGCCGTCGACGAACTGCTCCAACCTCCCGCGGACTTGCCGCGGACCAAGACAGGAGCCTGAGCAAGAAAGCCCAGGTCAGCGACTACAAACGACTTAGATGTCGTAGTAGAGGTAGAACTCCCAGGGGTGCGGCCGCAGCCGGACCTCGTCGATCTCCCGCAGGCGCTTGAAGTTCACCCAGGTCTCGATGAGGTCGTCGGTGAACACACCTCCGGTCCGCAGGAAGGCGTTGTCCGCCTCGAGGGCGGCCAGGGCCTCCTCGAGAGACCCGGGGACCTGGGGCACCTGCGCCAGCTCCTCGGGCGGGAGGTCGTAGAGGTCCTTGTCCACGGGATCGGGCGGCTCGATGCGGTTCTGCACCCCGTCGAGGCCGGCCATCAGCATGGCGGCGAAGGCGAGGTACGGGTTGCACGACGGGTCCGGGCAGCGGAACTCGACGCGCTTGGCCTTGGGGCTCTTGGAGTAGATCGGGATCCGGCAGGCCGCCGACCGGTTCCTCTGGGAGTACACCAGGTTCACCGGCGCCTCGTAGCCCGGGACCAGCCGCTTGTACGAGTTCGTGGTGGGGGCGGCAAACGCCAGGATGGCGGGGGCGTGGGCCAGCAGCCCACCGATGTACCACCGCCCGAGGTCCGACAGCCCGGCATATCCGGTCTCGGCGTAGAAGAGCGGCTCCCCGCCCCTCCAGAGCGACTGGTGGCAGTGCATGCCCGAGCCGTTGTCCTGGAACAGCGGCTTCGGCATGAAGGTGGCGGTGTAGCCGGCGTCACGCGCCACGTTCTTGACCACGTACTTGTAGAGCATGAGCTTGTCGGCCATGGTCAGCAGGGTGTCGAAGCGCATGTCGATCTCGGCCTGGCCGGCCGTGCCGACCTCGTGGTGCTGCACCTCGATGTCGATGCCGAGGGCCTGCATGGTGAGGACCATCTCCGAGCGCAGGTCCTGGAAGTGGTCCATCGGCGGGACCGGGAAGTACCCCTCCTTGTAGCGCGGCTTGAACCCGAGGTTCGGCTGCTCGTCCTTGGCCGAGTTCCAGATGCCCTCGATCGAGTCGACCTGGTAGAAGGCCGAGCGCTGGTCCTGCATGAACCGCACGTCGTTGAAGATGAAGAACTCGGCCTCGGGACCGAAGTAGGCGGTGTCGGCGATGCCCGTGGTCCCCAGGTAGTCCTCGGCCTTCTTGGCCACGTAGCGCGGGTCCCGGCTGTAGCTCTCCCCGGTCACCGGATCGTGGACGAAGCAGTTGATGTTGAGGGTCTTGTGCTGGCGGAAGGGATCGATGACCGCGGTGTCCGGATCCGGGATCAGGATCATGTCGGACTCCTGGATCTCCTGGAAGCCCCGGATCGAGGAGCCGTCGAACCCGTGGCCCTCGATGAAGGACTCCTCGGCCAGCTCCTTGACCGGGACGGAGAAGTGCTGCATGAGGCCGGGCAGGTCGCAGAACCGGAAGTCGATGATCTCGACACCCTGATCGCTGGCGTACTTCAGCACGTCATCCGGCGTGCGCTTCTCCACAGCAGGAACCTCCTGGAGGACTCTGGCTGAATACAGCCTGGGGCGCTCCCGTTGCCGGCCCGTTGCCGTGATGTGAATAGGGAGTGAACGAGGACGCCCCTCGGACGGGCGGAGACTAGTGGGGCCCCGCCGGGCCGCGCCGGTCCGGCGGGGCCCGGTCCGGGGCCAGACTCCTGTCATGTCCGCCCTGCCGCCCGCCGTCGAGGAGGCGGTGGCCCAGGGCCCCCGGCGCCCCGCCGTCCGGGCGGCCCTGGACTGGCTCGTGGAGGCCCATCCCGGCCTCGACGCCGAGCTGGCCGACGACCCGGACCTGCTCCGGACGCTGCTGTCCGTGCTGGCCGCCAGCCCGGCGTTGGCCCGGCTCCTCCGGTCGGACGCCCAGGCCCTCGACCGCCTCCGCCGCCCGGACGACCGGCCGCCTCCCCCCGACGGGGACGCCGAGGAGCTGGTGGCCTGGAAGCGCCGGGAGCTGCTCCGGATCGCCGCCCGTGACCTGACCGGCCGGGACGGCCTCGAGGCGGTCGGGGCCGACCTGGCCCGGATGGCCGACGCCGTCCTCGATCGGGCCCGGGCCCTGGCCGGTGCGCCCGCCGCCGGGCTGGCCGTCGTCGCCATGGGCAAGGCCGGGGCCCGGGAGCTCAACTACGCCAGCGACGTCGACGTGGTGTTCGTGGGAGAGGGGGATCCCCGCCCCGTGCTCGAGCTGGCCCGCCGCGCCTTCCGCGTCGACGCCGACCTCCGACCCGAAGGGCGCAACGGCCCGCTCACCCGCACCCTCGAGTCCTACCTGGCGTACTGGGAGCGGTGGGCGGAGGCGTGGGAGCGCCAGGCCCTGCTCAAGGCCCGGCCCGTCTCCGGCCCGGCCGGGCTGGGCGCCGCCTTCTCCGCCGCCGCCGGCGAGGTGGTGTGGGGACGGCCGTTCACGGCCGAGGACCTCCATCAGGTCCGGACGATGAAGGCCCGCTCCGAGGGGGAGGTGGCCCGCCGGGGCCTGACCGGGCGGGAGATCAAGCGGGGGCCCGGCGGCATCCGGGACGTCGAGTTCTCCGTACAGCTCCTCCAGCTCATCCACGGACCGGCCGACCCCGCCCTGCGCCGCCCCGCCACCCTCGACGCCCTGGCCGAGCTGCAGGGGGCGGGGTACGTCGCCGACGCCGACGCCCGGGCCCTCGAGACGTCCTACCGCTTCCTGCGCACGGTGGAGAACCGCCTGCAGATGGCGGAGGAGGAGCAGACCCACACCGTGCCGGCCGGCCTGGAGGACCGGCAGTGGCTGGCCCGGGTGTGCGGCTTCACCGACGACCCGGCCGCCAGCGCCGCCGAGCGGCTCGACCAGGCCCTCCGCACCCACCTGGCCACGGCCCGGGCCGTGCACGAGCGGCTGTTCTTCCGGCCCCTGCTCGAGGCCTTCTCGGCCCATCCCGACCGGCTCACGACCGGCCTGCCGGCCCGGGCGGTGGGCGAGCGGTTGGCGGC
>DASUHN010000324.1 GCA_036273495.1 Acidimicrobiales bacterium
CCGCGGCCGGTCCTCCCAGTGGACGCTCTCCATCCGCCGCACGCTACCCTCGGCCCGGTGGCGGGGCGCATCGAGGTGAGCGAGGCCACCGCTGTCGACCCGGAGCTGGTCGAGGCGTGGGCCCGCCTGGTTTCGCAGCTCTCCAGCTCGGCGCCCCCACCCGGGAAGGACGAACTGGCGGAGATAATCGACTCGCCCGCCACCGTGCTCTTCGTGGCCCGCCTCGGAGGAGCGATCGTCGGGAGCCTGACGCTCGTGGTGTTCCGGATACCCACCGGCCTGCGGGCCATCATCGAGGACGTCGTGACCGACGAGTCCGCCCGCGGCCAGGGCGTGGGATCGGCGCTCACCAACGCCGCCCTCGAGCGGGCCCGCCAGTCGGGGTGCCGCTCCGTCGACCTCACCAGCCGGCCGTCCCGCGAGGCGGCCAACCGCCTCTACCAGCAGCTGGGATTCAAGCGGCGCGAGACCAACGTGTACCGCTACGACGACTGACGCGCCGTCGTCAGTCGCTGAGCTGCACCGGCACGGTGGCGATGTCCTGACGGGCGCCGCCCGGACCGGTGTCGAAGGCGGTCAGCGTCCCCGCTCCCGGCGATGTGGTGGCAAACCGGACCGTCGCGCTGAACTGGCCGCCCGACGGCCGCACGATCGTGGACGCCAGCACCGTTCCGCTCGCGTCGCTCAGCTGGACCGTCACCGACGACACCCTGCTCCGCCCCGTCACGATCACCGGGCTGAACACCGTCTGGCCAGAGTGGGGGGAGGTGATCACGATGGCCCCGCCGCTGGTGGCGACGGCCGGGTTGGTCGTGCTCGTCGTCCCCGATCCCGGCGCAGGCAACGCCGTGCTCGTCGGCCCGCTCCCTGCGGCGGCCGAGGCGGCCGTGGTCACCGAGAAGTGGGCGGCGGTGGTGGCGGTGGCGCGGGGCAGGGACGCCGACGAGCTGCACCCGGCGGCGCCGGCGCCCAGGGCCGCGGCCCAGACGACCAGGGCCCCGCGGCGGGGGGTCATGCGGGAAGGTGATCGCACGCCCGGCATTCTTGTGTATGCCGAGGCCGTCCCCGGAGGACCTGCAACGGGCCGTGGACCGCACCATCCCCGACCTGGTCGGTCCCGGGCTCGGCGTGCTGTTCTGCGGCATCAACCCCGGTCTGTGGTCGGGGGCCACCGGCCTGCACTTCGCCCGGCCCGGGAACCGCTTCTGGAAGGTCCTCCACGGTGCCGGCTTCACCGACCGGGTGCTCGACCCGGCCGAGCAGGCCGTCCTCCCCTCGATGGGGATCGGCATCACCAACCTGGTGGCCCGGACGACGGCGGCGGCCAGCGAGCTGTCGGGCGCCGAGCTGCGGGCGGGGGCGGTGGCGCTCGAGCGCAAGGTCCGCCGGCTGGGGCCGGGCGCCGTCGCCTTCGTGGGCATGCAGGCCTACCGCACCGCCTTCCGGCGGCCCCGCGCCCCCATCGGCGCCCAGGACGAGCGGCTGGCCGGCTCGGCCGTCTGGGTGCTGCCCAACCCGAGCGGCCTGCAGGCCCGCTACCAGCTGCCCGACATGGTGGCGGCGTACTCGGAGCTGCGGCGGGCCTCCGGAATACCTGCCGGCGGCAGACGTTCCCCCACTGGATGAGGGCTCCGACTCCGGGCGCGGACGGGAGGCCCGGCGCGGGCGTGAGGCCGGGCGCGGGCATGAGGCCGGGCGCATGAGGTCGATGAGCCCGCACGGGCCGGGGATGCGCTCGAGCCCGTGGGCCATGATGAGATCGTTCCGGCGGGACCCGTCGGTGACCAGTCAGAAGCTGGCGCCGGGGACGCTCAAGCGGATCTTCCGGTTCGCCGCCCCGTACCGCCGCCAGCTCGTGTTCCTCGTGACCATGCTGGCGGTCGACTCGGTCATCGGTGTGGTCAACCCCCTCCTGTTCCGGGAGATCATCAACCGGGGGATCCTGCGCCACGACGGCGGGCTGGTCGTGACCCTGGCGGCGGTGGCGGCCGGGCTGGCGCTGTTCGACACCGCCCTGTCGCTGGCCGAGCGCTGGTTCTCGGCCCGGATCGGCGAGGGGCTGATCTTCGACATGCGCACCCGGGTGTTCTCCCACATCCAGCGGATGCCGATCGCTTTCTTCACCCGTACCCAGACCGGCGCCCTAGTCAGCCGGCTCGACAACGACGTGCTCGGGGCCCAGTCGGCGTTCACCGGCACCTTCTCGAGCGTGATCGGCAACACCCTCACCGTGTCGTTCACCCTGGCCGCCATGTTCACCCTGTCGTGGCCGATCACCCTGGTGGCCCTGGCCCTCCTGCCGGTGTTCATCGTGCCCGCCCGGCGGGTGGGGCGCCGGCTGCAGACGATCACCCGCGAGAGCTACAACCTCAACGCCGCCATGACCATGACCATGACCGAGCGGTTCAACGTGGCCGGGGCGCTTTTGACCAAGCTGTTCGGCCGGCCGGCGGAGGAGGACGCCCAGTTTGCCCGGCGGGCGGGACGGGTGCGCGACATCGGGGTGACCTCGTCCATGTACGCGGGGGTGTTCTTTGCCGCCCTGATGCTGGTGGCGGCCCTGGCCACGGCGCTGGTGTACGGATGGGGGGGCTGGATGGCCACCCGCGGCACCCTCGACGTGGGCACCGTCGTGGCCCTCACCACCTACCTGGCCCGCCTGTACGGGCCGCTCACCTCTCTGTCGAACGTGAACGTGGACGTGATGACGGCGCTGGTCTCCTTCGACCGGGTCTTCGAGGTGCTCGACCTGCCGCCGATGATCGCCGACGCCCCGGACGCGGCCGAGCTGGCGCCGGGCGCCAACACCATCGAGTTCGACCACGTCGGCTTCCGCTATCCCACCGCCGCCGAGGTGTCGCTGGCCTCGCTGGAGGCGGTGGCCGTGCTCGACAACGTCCCCGACCGCCAGGTGCTCCACGACGTGTCGTTCCGGGCCGAGCCGGGGGAGCTGGTGGCCCTGGTCGGCCCGTCCGGCGCCGGCAAGACCACCATCAGCCAGCTGGTCACGCGCATGTACGACCCCACGGCCGGCAGCGTGCGCATCGGCGGGGCCGACGCCCGGGCCGTGACCCAGGAGTCCCTGCGGGCGTCGATCGGGGTCGTGACCCAGGACGCCCACATGTTCCACGACAGCATCCGCGCCAACCTGCTCTACGCCAAGCCCGGCGCCACCGACTCCGAGCTGGTCGACGCCCTGCGCGCCGCCCAGATCTGGGACCTGGTCGAAGGCCTGCCCGACCGGCTCGACACCGTGGTGGGCGACCGCGGCTACCGCCTGTCGGGGGGAGAGAAGCAGCGCCTCGCCATCGCCCGGCTGCTGCTCAAGGCCCCGGGCATCGTGGTGCTCGACGAGGCCACCGCCCACCTCGACTCCGAGTCCGAGGTGGCCGTGCAGCACGCCCTCAACGAGGCGCTCACCGGGAGGACGTCGCTCGTCATCGCCCACCGCCTCTCGACGGTTCGCGACGCCGACCGCATCCTCGTCGTCGACGACGGCCGCATCGTCGAGTCGGGCCGTCACGAGGACCTGATCGGCCAGGACGGCCTCTATGCCGAGCTGTACCGGACGCAGTTCCTGCCCGGCGCAACCGGCGCCGCCCCGACCGGCGTGGGCTCGGTCATCGGCTCCGTCACCGGCTGAACAGGACCCCGGGGTTGAGCACGCCCTCCGGATCGAGGGCGTCCTTCACGGCGCGCATGGCCGCCAGCTCGGCCGGGCTGCGGGTGAGCCCGATCCAGCGCACCTTGTCGGTCCCGATCCCGTGCTCGGCGCTGACCGACCCGCCCATGGCGCCGACCAGCTCGAGCACCACCTCCTCGATGCGTCCGTCGGGGTCGGGCCCGCCGGTGGGGGTGGCCACGTTGACGTGCAGCCCGCCGTCCCCGGCGTGGCCGTAGAGGACCGTGGTGGCGCCGGGCACGGCCGCGGCCAGCCGGGCGCGCACCTCCTCGGCGAAGGCCGCCAGCCTCCCGAGCGGGAGCGACACGTCGAGCTTGTGGGGCACGCCGATGCGCACCACGACCTCGGGGTGGCGCTCGCGGACCTCCCAGAGGGCGGCCCGGCCGCCCGGCTCCGTGGCCACCGCGGTGGCGCCGTCGTCGCCCGCCAGCCCGGCGTCGTCCAGGGCGGCGGCGAGCCGGTCGAGCAGGGCCGCCTCCTCCTGGCCCGCCACCTCCACGAGCAGCTGGCAGGGCCACGAGCGGTCGACGGCGGGGGCCACCCCGAACAGCTCCGCCACCAGCGCTGCGCCGTCGGCCAGCACCACCTCGGCCGCCTCCAGCTCGGGGAGCCGGCCGCGCAGCCCGGCCAGCACCTCCATGGCCCGACCCAGGGACGCCACGCCGGCGACGGCGGTCACCCGCGCCGGGGAGGCCGGGACCACCCGCATGAGCACGGCGGTGATCACGCCCAGGGTGCCCTCGCTCCCGCACAGGAGGGACGTGAGGTCGTAGCCGGCGGTGTCCTTCGCCAGACCGGCCATGCGCCTGAGCACCTGCCCGCCGGCCGTGACCGCCTCGAGACCGGTCAGGTGGGCGCGCATCTGGCCGTGGCGGATCACCCGGAGGCCGCCGGCGTTGGTTGCCGCCATGCCCCCGACGGTGGCCGAGTCCCGGGCGCCGAGGTCGACGGCCACGTCGAACCCGGCGGCGCGCGCCGCGTCGCGCACCGCGGCGAGCGGGGCCCCGGCGCCGGCGGCCACGGTGGCGGTGAGGGGATCGACCGCCCCGACCCAGTCGAGGCGCCGGGTCGACAGCACGACCTCCCCGTCGCGGGGTACGCCGCCGCCCACCAGGCCGGTGTTGCCGCCCTGGGGCACGACGGCGGCGCCGGCTCGTCTGCACGCGTCGACGACCTTCACGACCTCCTCGGTCGACCCCGGCCGCGCGACCAGGCGGCCCCGCCCCGGGCGCCGGCCCATCCAGTCGGTCTCGTAGGCGACGAGCAGCTCGGGGTCGTCGATGACCGCCTCCGGACCGAGGATCCCGCGCAGCTGGCCCGCCAGGGGGTCGGCCACAAAGGGGACACTAGGATCACCTCATGGCCGAGAGTGTCACGATCACCGACAACCGCACGGGGGAGTCCATCGAGATCCCTCTCCAGAACGGCGGCGTGGCGGCCGGCGAGTGGCACAAGCTGCTCCCCGACACCTGGTTCTACGACCCCGCTTTCATGCAGACCGCGGCGTGCGCCAGCGCCATCACCTACCTCGACGGGGAGGGGGGAGTCCTCCGGTACCGGGGCTACCCGATCGAGCAGCTGGCCGAGCACTCCACCTATCTCGAGGTGGCCTACCTCCTGCTCAACGGGGAGCTGCCCACCGCCGAGCAGGCGGAGAAGTGGCGCCACGACATCACCTACCACACGTTCATCCACGAGAACATGCGGAAGCGGTTCATGGACGGTTTCCACTACGACGCCCACCCCATGGGCATGCTCGTCTCGAGCGTGGCGGCGCTGTCGACCTTCTACGACGAGGCCAAGAACATCTTCGACGAGGACATCCGGTACTGGTCGACCGTCCGGCTGATCGCCAAGATGCCGACGATCGCCGCCTGCACCTACCGGTTCAGCGTCGGGATGCCCTTCGTGTACCCCGACAACAACCTGGGCTTCACCGCCAACTTCCTGCGGATGATGTTCGAGCCCCGGGAGGAGGTGGCCTGGGACAATCCGGTGCTGGCCCGGGCCCTCGACATCCTGTTCATCCTGCACGCCGACCACGAGCAGAACTGCTCCACGACCACCATGCGGGTGGTGGGCTCGTCCCACACCGACCCCTACACGGCGTGCGCCGCCGCCTGTGCCGCCCTGTACGGGCCCCGCCACGGCGGCGCCAACGAGCAGGTCATCCGCATGCTCATGGAGATCGGCTCCATCGACCAGGTCGACGAGTTCGTGAAGGCGGTGAAGTCCGGGAAGGGCCGCCTCCAGGGCTTCGGGCACCGCGTCTACAAGAACTACGACCCCCGGGCCAAGATCATCAAGCAGACCGCCGACGAGGTGTTCGCGGTCACCGGGAAGAACCCTCTGCTCGACATCGCCCTCAAGCTGGAGGAGGTGGCGCTCCAGGACGAGTACTTCACGTCCCGGCGCCTCTATCCCAACGTCGACTTCTACTCCGGCCTCATCTACCAGGCCATGGGCTTCCCCCTCAACGTGTTCACCGTGCTGTTCGCCATCCCCCGAACGTCGGGATGGCTGGCGCACTGGGCCGAGATGCTCGACCAGGACTCCAAGATCGCCCGGCCCCGCCAGCTCTACGTGGGCGAGCCGGAGCGCAAGTACCTGCCGATGGACCAGCGGGGCTAGTTCAACCTTCGAGCTTCTTGGCCCGCTTCGGGTCGACGGGGCGCACCAGGCCCTCCTGCACCACCGAGACCGCCAGCCGGCCGTCGCGCGTGAAGATGTGCCCCGTCGCCAGCCCCCGCCCGCCGGTGGCGGTCGGGCTGTGCTGGTCGTAGAGGAACCACTCGTCGGCCCGGACCGGGCGGTGGAACCACATGGCGTGGTCCAGGCTGGCCATCATCACGCCGGGATCGTCCCACGCCCGGTGGTGCGGCATCAGGATCGAGTCGAGCAGGGTCATGTCGGAGGCGTAGGCCACCATGCACGCGTGCAGCATCGGGTCGTCGGGCAGGGTGCCGTCGGCGCGCAGCCACACCTGCTGGTGGGGGTCGCGCGGCCCGGCCCTCGGCGCCGCCCGGAGCGGATCGGCCACGTAGCGCTGGTCGAAGGGCCGGGGCCGGGTGTACCAGTCCCCCATCTTCTCGGCGTAGGGCCGCATCCGCTCCTCGAACGTCGGCAGCTCGTCGGGGTCGATGGTCTCGGGCATCGGCAGCTGGTGGTCGAACCCGGTCTCGTCGGCGTGGAACGAGGCCGACAGGTTGAAGATGGCCCGGCCGTGCTGGATCGCCACCACCCGCCGGGTCGTGAACGACCGCCCGTCCCGGATGCGGTCGACGTCGTAGAGGATCGGCACCGCCGGGTCCCCGGGGCGAAGGAAGTACGCGTGCAACGAGTGCACCCTTCCCCTCTCGACGGTGCGCCCGGCGGCCACCAGGGCCTGGCCCGCCACCTGGCCCCCGAACACGCGCTGGCGGCGCTCCTCGGGGCTCGAGCCGCGGAAGATGTTCACCTCGATGGGCTCGAGGTCCAGCAGCTTCACCAGCTCGTCGAGGGCCTCGGTCACGGGCCCGCAGGCTAGACAGGCCAGGGGCTACGGTCCCCGGCCATGGCACTGCGCTTCCCGGACGGCTTCGTGTGGGGCACGGCCACCGCCGCCCACCAGGTGGAGGGCGGCAACTGGAACAACGACTGGTGGATGTGGGAGCACGACCCCGCCGGCAAGTGCTCCGAGGCGAGCGGGGATGCCGTCGACCACTGGCACCGCTACGAGGAGGACCTCGACCTGGTGGCCCGGCTCGGGTTCAACTCCTACCGCTTCTCCCTGGAGTGGAGCCGGATCGAGCCCGAGCCCGGCGAATGGTCCCGGGCCAACCTCGAGCACTACCGCCGGGTGTGCGCGGCGTGCCACGAGCGGGGGCTCACCCCGATCGTCACCTTCCACCACTTCACGACGCCGCGCTGGGTCGCCCACCGGGGGGGATGGGAGGACCCGGAGACGGCGGACCTCTTCGCCCGGTTCTGCACGCGGGCGACCGCGTATCTCGGAGACCTGATCGGCTGGGCGTGCACGATCAACGAGCCCAACGTGGTCGCGCTGCTCGGCTACCGCCTGGGGCTGTTCCCGCCGGGGCGGACCGACGACGGTCTCCACCTGGCCGTCAGCGACGTGTTCGTCGACGCCCATCGCAAGGCGGTCGACGCCATCCGCTCCGGGCCGGGTGACGCCCCGGTCGGGCTCACGCTGTCGATGACCGACTTCCAGC
>DASUHN010000325.1 GCA_036273495.1 Acidimicrobiales bacterium
CCCCCGGGGCGGCGCTTCCTCCTGGGGGACGCGTGCCTGTCCGAGGGCCGGTTCCTCGACGGAATGGGGGTGGACGAGCTTCCCCGTCCCGTACAGGTGGTGGCGTCCGACGGACTGTCGCTGCGCCGCGCTCTAGACGAATGCCTGAGTCCGGCCGCCCGGTAGTCGCCGTCGTCGGGCGACCCAACGTCGGCAAGTCCACCCTCGTCAACCGCATCGTCGGCCGGCGGGAGGCGATCGTCGAGGAACGCCCCGGCGTGACGCGCGACCGCAAGATCGTCGAGGCCGACTGGGGCGGGCGGTCCTTCGACCTGGTCGACACGGGCGGGTGGCTCGAGGGCGGGGGATCGTTGGAGCGCCAGGTCAGCGACCAGGCCGAGCGCGCCATCCGGGCCGCCGATCTGGTGCTGCTGGTCGTGGACGCCGCCGTGGGACTCGCCGACGAGGACCAGCGGGTGGCGGCCCTCCTCCACCGGATGGACCGGCCCGTCCTCGTCGTCGTCAACAAGGTCGACTCCGAGGGTCGCGAGCCGGAGATCTGGGAGTTTGCCGGGCTGGGCCACGGGGATCCCTGGCCGATCAGCGCCCTCCACGGTCGCGGTTCCGGGGACCTCCTCGACGCCATCGTCGAGCGCCTGCCGGCGCCCGAGGACGCGCTGGACGCGCCGGACGACGACGGGACCGACCGCCCGCCGGGGGTGGCCATCGTCGGGAGGCCGAACGTCGGCAAGTCCACGCTCTTCAACCGGCTCATCGGCGACGAGCGCTCCGTCACCCACGACGCGCCCGGCACGACGCGCGACACCATCGACACGATCGTCGAGACCGAAGAAGGACCGGTGCGCTTCGTCGACACCGCCGGGCTGCGGCGCCGGGCCCGGGCGGGGGAGGCCACCGAGTACTACTCGCTGGTCCGGGCCCTGCAGGCCATCGACCGGGCCGACTCCGCCCTGCTCGTGATCGACGCCACCGAGGGGGTGACCCATCAGGACCAGCGGCTGGCCGAGCGCATCGACGCGGCCGGCAGTCCCATCGTCATCGTGCTCAACAAGTGGGAGCAGCTCGACGCCGAGCAGCGCGCCGACGTAACCGGCCAGGTGGGGGACCGGTTGGCCTTCCTCGGCTACGCGCCGGTCCTCAAGGTCAGCGCCCGCACCGGCCTCGGCGTGCACAAGCTGCTGCCCGCCCTCCACCAGGCGATCGGGGAGTACCACCGGCGGATCCCCACGGCCGAGCTCAACCGGGTGGTGCAGTCGGCCCAGGCCGCCCAGCCCGCTCCCGGCGCCCGCATTCTCTACGCCACCCAGGGCGCCACCGATCCGCCCACCTTCACCCTGTTCTCGAACCGGGCCCTGCCGGCGCCCTACCTGCGCTACATCGAGCGCCGCATCCGGGAGCATTTCGGCTTCGGGCCCACGCCGCTCAAGCTGCGGGTGCGCCGAAGGTCATGAAATAGACTGAATGACGGTTTGGCACCGTCCGCTCCCGCCATTAGCGTCAGGGGGCCATGGTTGCCAGAACCGTCCTGGCGGCCGTCACGGCGGGTTGCCTCGTGGCTTCCCTGCTGTGGGGCCGTTCGGCTCGCCGCCTGGCCCGCGCCCTGCACCGCATCGAGCAGGGGGTGGGTGCAGGCACCGACGCCGCCTTTCTGGCCCGGGCCTCCTTCGACAAGGACCTGCACACGGCGCTGCTGTACGGCCTGCTGGGCCTGGGCACCCTCCTGATCCTGGTGATCGGGTCCCGCTCCTACTACCTGCCGTTCCTGGCGGTGTTCATCCCGATCGGGATCTCGTTCCGCTTTGCCGCCCGGTTCCTCGCGTCGGCCCGGCTGGCCGAGGAGCGCTCCGTGCTGGAGCGCCGGGCCGAGGAGATCCTCGAGCAGGACCAGCTGGCCCCGCTGCGCTGGTCGGCCCGGCTGGCCCCCGCCGAGCTCCCCGACATCGAGGGCTTCGAGGTCGGCACGGTGTACGAGCCCGGCACCGGGGCCATGGCGGGGGACTTCTACGACCTGTTCCCCACCGGGGGCGGACGGCTGGCGGCGGTGATCGGGGACGTCTCGGGCCACGGCATCGAGCCGTCCATCACCGCCTTCCAGGTCAAGTACCTGCTGCGGGTCTTCCTGCGCCAGTACCGCGATCCGGCCCAGGCCCTGGAGGAGCTCAACTCCCTGCTCTCCGAGCAGGCCCGGCCCGAGGAGCTGGTGTCGCTGTGCGCCGTGGTCTTCGACGCGTCGGGCGCCACCCTGCGCTACGCCTCGGCCGGCCACCCCCCGGCGCTGCACTGGCAGGGTGACGAGGTCCTGCCCCTCCGGGCCACCGGCCCCCTCCTGACCCTGATGAGCCGCGCCAGCTACTCCAGCCGGGAGGTCGAGCTCCACCCCGGCAACGTCCTGCTCCTGTTCACCGACGGGCTGGCCGAGGTGCGGGCGGGGGACAACATGTTCGGTGAGGACCGGATTGCCGGGATCATCCGGCGCGATCCGGGCCTGGACGTGCAGACCCTGTGCAAGACGCTGCGCGACGCGGCGAGGGAGTTTGCCGACGAGCCGTTCCGGGACGACGTGGCCATCCTGGCGGTGCGTTACACGCCCGCCCCGGCGGGCTCGGGGGGCGCCTGAGCGTCGGCATGCCCTGGTGCGAGGACTGCAGCCGGCGCTGGGAGGACGAGGAGCTGACCGACGAGGGGGCCTGTCCCCAGTGCGGGGCGCCCCTCACCGAGCCGTCCGGCGTGCCCTGGCACTTCAAGTTCCTGGCTCTGGGCACGGCCGTCTACCTGCTGTGGCGGCTGGGCCAGGGCCTGGACTGGCTGGCCCGGTACGCCGGCCGCCACATCTGATCCCGGCCTCCTCCCGGCCCCCGGTGGTCTACGATGACCGGCCCACGGGCTGTGGCGCAGTTTGGTTAGCGCGCTTGACTGGGGGTCAAGAGGTCCGGAGTTCAAATCTCCGCAGCCCGACCACGTTCCGAGTGACCGGCCCGACCGGGAGCTTCCCGCGATGTCTCAGGGGCCGGCCCGGCTGAGCCAGAGACTGCTCGGGCGGGGTTGGCGGGCGTCGGGCCGGTACTCGGCGACGAGGTCGGCACAGTCCATCCACACCCAGTCGGCGAACAGCTCGACCCGCCATTGCGAGTTGAAGGCCAGGAAGGCGTGGAGGAGATAGATCTCGTTGAAGCCCCGGGCCTCCTCGTGCCACTCCGCCGGATACTCGAACGGCCAGAAGACGTCATGGACATGGACGTGGACCCCGGCGGGCAGACGAGGGAGGACGTCGAGCAACAGTCGGATCACGTCGCTTCCGGGCCGCGCCACGTGCGTCGAGTCGATGAACAGGACGTCACCGCTCGACAGCTGGGAGAAGACGTCGGGCGGAACGGACTGCAGCTGCTCGCGAACGAGCCGCAACCGGCTGTCGTCACCTGCGCGCAACAGGGTCGTCAGCCGCTTCGGGTAGGGCTCGATGCATGTGAGCTCGACCTGACCGTCGAGCCAACGTTCGGACACGTCGAGCGCCAGCACCGACGTGAAGCCGGATCCCACCTCGACCACCCGGGCGGGACGAATGTGACGCAGCATCGAGGCGTAGACCACGGCGTCGGAGAGCGGAAAGAGGATGTTGTCGGGGCGGTAGCGCCAGTCGGACCGGGGTTGGCCGGGGATGTCGCGCCACATCGGTGCGAGCTCCCGGGCCAGGCAGCGCTGATCGTCGGCTCTGAGGTCGACACCGGCGGCCTCGGTGGCGTGGGTGCGCTGGATGGCGCGGCGGCGGTCGGCGGCGTTGGAGATCGGGGAGTAGAAGTGGCCGGGCGGTGCCCAGGGGGGATCCCGGAGCACGGCCCATGCGCCGCGGCCGCTGCGGATGAGTCGCTTCAGTGGCATCCCGGCAGGACGCTATCCGGCCGCCTCGGCCGGACCGAAACGGGTGGCGCACCGAAGTGAGCCGCTTGTCACCGTCCGCTTTGTTCCCTCACGGAGGATCGGCGGCCTCGCGTCCCGAATCTCTGAGCGGAACAACCTTCGGGGCCTGATCTCCGGAGGCTGTTCCGCCTCCTGAAGGACACAGGGAGCCGTGCGCCAAGCGGCTCCCTGTGCCCGCGCCGGCGTGCCGGAGAGACCGGGCGCGCCACGGCGAGCGCCCTGTGGGCGGAAGTGGGAGCCGGGTCCTCGGCCCCGACGGCCCGGTCTCAGCCCAGACGGGTCGAGGGGGGATGGCGCCGGGAGTCGGCGAGGCGCACCGCGTTGTAGGCCAGGAGCGCCAGCACGAGGAGGGCCAGGGCGGCGGCGGCGATCAGGCCCACCGTCCGCCCGGTGCCGTGGACGGCGCTCGAGGACGCGCCGCTCGCGGGCGCCCCCGCTGTCCCGGCCACTCCTCCCGCCCCGGCTGCCGCCTGAGTGCCGGTCCGTGCCGTCCCGGAGGACGCCCCCGGGCGCCCGGCGCGGGTCCCGGCGGCGGCTGTGGCGGCGTGGCCCGCTGCACCCGTACGGGTCCCCGCGGCACCCGAAGGGCCCGTCGCAGAGCCCGGTGTGCCGGAGGCGGCCGACCCGCTCGGGCTGGCCGCGGGTGCTGCCGCGTCCAGCTCGGTGTCGTTGGGGCTGTGGGCGGCGTCGCTCAGCACCAGCGGTGTTCCGGCGCTGGCCGGGCGCCACCCGTCGTGGTACCAGTGCTGAATCAGCGTCTCGGCGGTCTTGCCGCGGGGTGTGCGGGTGTCGTCGGTGTTGCCGTTGGACGGGATGTACCACTCCCACCACACCGCCCCTGCCCACCAGGACTGGCCCTCGAAGGTCTCGAGCAGCGCCTGGTAGAGGTCGGACTGCAGCTGCCAGTTGATCGTGCTCTGGTAGTTGAGGAACGGCTGGCGCCCGGCGTAGTCGCTCGACATGTAGCCGACCTCGCCGAAGAGGATCGGCTTCCCCGTCGACCGGGCGAACGACGCCAGGTTGGCGACCCAGTTGCGCCCCTTGTAGGCGGAGGCGTGGCTGTTGGACCAGTCGCCGACCAACGAGGCCAGCGACGGGGACTGACCGTCGTCGAGCGGGAAGTAGGCGGAGACGCCGACGATGTCCACGGCGTCGAGGAAGTGGGCGGAGCCGAGGACGTCCCAGTTCTGCTCGTAGCCGATCTGGCCGCTGAAGTGCTGACGGGCCTCGGAGATGACCTGCTGCCACTGGGCGGTCTGGCTCTCGAGGGAGTCCATCTCCGACCCGGCGAACATCGTCGACACCCCGTTCTGCTGGGCCAGGGTGGCGTAGTGGTCGATGAACAGCCGGTAGGAGTTGAACCAGGCGTTGACGTCGGAGGGCTGGGCCGTTCCCCGCCAACCGCCCTCACACGTGCCGCAGTAGAAGATCGGCACCAGGATCACGCGCATCCCGTTCTGGCGGGCGGCGGCGATCTGCACCTGGAGGGCGGCATCGGGCTCGGTGGGGTTGCAGCCGTGCTGGTCCCCCTGGGAGGCGGGGTTGCTGCAGCGCTCGACCACGTTGGAGTCGACCTTCGGCATCCACCACCACACGAACAGGGCGATCGTGTTGAGCCCGTCGATGTTGTGCAGCCGCTGCACCTCGGCGGTGCTCTGCTGGGGGTCGACGTTGGGGATGGCCATGCCGGCCACCTTGCCGGCGGTCCCGTCGGGGACCGTGGTGACACCCTCGGGCACCACGCCGCCGTGGCCCGGGACCCCCGGACCGGTCGCGCCCGTCGTGGCGCGGGCCGGGACGGTGGCGGCGGAGCTGCTGGCGCCGCCCGGGCTTGCCGCCGCCAGCAGCAGGCTTGCGCCCGCGGCGGCGACGATTACCAACCGTGAGACCCGGTTACGGCGCGTGACCATCCCCCCTTTATTTCGTCCTTTAGTTCGGCGTAACCTTCCCGGGCACCTCCGCCCGGTCGGAGATACCCGGGACAGGCCTGGTGCCTACTGGCCGACCGTGCCCGAAGCGGAGTCGGCCTCGGCTTCGCTCTGGTTGTTGCCCACGATGGGGCCGTTGTTGCTGTTGGCGGAGGAGGGCGTCTCGGCGTTGTAGACCACCGTCACCGTGGCCCCGGGGAGCAACGGGGCCCCCATGGAGAGCGTCACCTGGCTGCTGGTCGGGCCGCTGCCCGTGCACGCCGCACTGCTGAACGACGCCGGTGCGCCGCTTCCGGCGGAGGGGCCCTCGGTCGAGTTCTTGGAGAACTGGCCGGCCGAGGAGTCGACGGTCGCGCAGTCGATGGCCTCGTTGTAGGTGACGGTCACGGTCTGGGCTCCCGCCGATGCCGTTATCCCGACGATCTTCGGAGCCAGGCCGGTGGCCGCGGTATCGCTGGCCGTTAGGGCCTCGCCCGTCTTCTCGCAGGCGGTGGTGCTGTTGGTGGCGCAGACCGTACGGCCGTTCTTCCCGTTCTGGGCCGTGACCGTGATGCTGGTGCCCGCCGTCTGGGTCTTGGCCATGTCCAGGAAGACCTGGGACCCGGCGCCCCACGCCCGGGCGGTGGTGGCGCTGCCGGCGGTGATGACGAACTGCGACCCGTCGGCCTGGACGTCAGCGGTGTTGATGCTCATGTTGTACGTGAGGGTCAGGGTGTTGCCGACCGCCGTCATCGACTGGAGAACCGGAGAGGCTCCCGCCGTCGCCAGCGAGGCCTGGACCGGGCTGCCGGTCCCGGGCTGGCCGAGCTGGGACGGGTTGGCCGGGTTGGCGCTGGCCGGTGCCGGCGCCCCGATGGCGTTAGGGCTGACCGACGAGACCGCGTAGCAGTAGGACGTGGGGTTGGCGGCGGTGGTGTCGTTGTAGCTGAACCCGGAGCCGGACGACCCCGAGGACGACACCGTTCCGAGGGACGCCCACCCACTGGCCGACGCCGGCGGCGTCTGCGGGGACACCCCGGGGGCCACCGTGTACGCCGCCGGGCAGGTCATCGGCAGCGGCGACGCCGGCGTGGTGGCCGCCGCCCGCCACACCTGGTAGCCGGTGATCCCGTCGGCGCCGGCCGCGGTCGGCGCCGACCATTTGACGGTCACCCCGCCGCCCTGGGCGTTGCCGGCGGCGGTGACGCCCGTGGGCGCGGCCGGGGCGATGTCGTCGAGGCAGAAGGTGCTGGTCTTGCCGGGCGCGTAGGTCCCGGTCACCCGGTCACCCTGGCTGAGCCGGCCCTGGAACTCGTTGTAGGTGGCGGCGGCACAGCTGGGGGAGGCCCCCGGCGTGCTCGACGTCGAGTCGACCTGGAAGGTGTCGGCCGGGCTGTAGGCGTAGGCCTGCCCGGACTGGTCGAAGGACGTCCCTCCCACGCCGGTCACGAACTCGGTGGACTTGGGGGCGATGCTGCCCGGCGGGGCCGTGCTCGCCGCGCCGCCCGCCACCGCGACGGCCGTGATCTGGCTGTCGGGTACGGCGCCCGTCCCGCCGAACACCCACGACGTCCCGGTCAGGGTGGACTTGTGCCCGGTGGCGTAGGCCGGGGCCGACCCGACGTCGCCGGGGGAGTTGGTCACGACCGTCGGTACCTGGTTGATCCCGGCGAAGGCCGCTCCCGCCAGGGCGTCGGAGCCGTCGTCACCGCGTGCGAGGGTCATGGCCGTCGGCTTGAGCCACGAGTTGAACACGGCGAAGTCGGCCAGGGTCTTGGAGGTGTTGGAGCGGTCGCTCCCCGACTCCACGGTCACGGCCGACACCCCGCTCGGCGGGGGCGTGTACTCCGAGGCCGGAACGGACGCGGTGCCCCCGACGACGATCAGGTGCTTGATGCCGAGGCTGGTGATCACCTGCTGGGCCTCGGGCTGGAGCGTGGGCCCCTGGGAGTTGGTGAGGATGATCGGGAACTTCTGGGCGTAGGCCAGGCCCCCGGCCGACAAGGCGTCGACGAAGTGGGCGTTGTCCCCGCTCGCCAGGATGGCGGTGGGGTTGCCGGCCGAGTCCTTGCCGACCTGCGACGGCTGGATGGCCGAGTCGATCATCAGCATGGTCTGGTACCGGGTGCCCCCGGCGAAGGGCGTGGTCACCGTGTAGCCCTTGGACTGCAGCTCGCTGACCTGCGACTGGCTGACGGCGCTGCTGCCGCCGAGGACGGCGATGTTCTTCACCTTGCCGGCCGACAGGGCCGCCAGGGTGTTCGGGGGGACAGTCCCGGTGCTGTCGGTCACGAACACGCCCGTGCCGGCCACGCCCT
>DASUHN010000326.1 GCA_036273495.1 Acidimicrobiales bacterium
TCCGCTCGGCGTAGCCCCCCGGGAACTCGTTGTTGTACGCCAGGTTCACCACGCCCGTGAGCGTCAGCATCACCGGCATCGACGTCACCACGGTCCCGGGCGGAGGTCCCTCGGTGTCGGGTCCGTACTCGAGGACCTCGGCGCAGAACTCGTGGCCCATCACGATGTCGCGGTCGAGGTCCAACGAGGTGCCCACGGCCGGATCGATCCCGGCCGACAACTCGGCCATCCGCCGGCCGTGGCGGAGGAAGTGCAGGTCGGAGCCACAGATGCCACACGCCAGGACCCGCACCAACGCCTGGCCGAACGCAGGCACCGGGTCGGGGACGTCGTCCACCACCAGCTCGGAGCCCCTCATGACCGCGGCGCGCACGAGTTCGATCCTACGGGCCCTCGGGGCGCCCGCCGGAGCGGTCCACCCTCCCGGCGGGCGGAAAGTATGTTCGGCCCCGTGCCCCTGCGTGCCCCCTCCCGGGACGTCGGGCTGCGCAGCGGCGTGGGGGGCGCCGCCTCCGCCCGGGTGGAGCGGTTGGGGCGGCGCGACGCCGTCGTCGTGCGCGTCGACGCCACCATCGCCGCCGGCAGCCTGACCCCGGCCGACAGCGACACCCTGGCCGAAGCGGCCCGGCTGGCCCTGCGCGCCCGCCTGCCCCTGGCCGGCTTCCTGGCCTCGGGAGGAGCCTCCGTCGACCACGGCATCGAGGCCCTGCACGCGTGGGGCGGCGCGGCCCGGGCCCTCGCCGCGTGCTCCGGAGTCGTGCCGGTGGTGATCGCGGTCGAAGGCCCGGCGGTGTCGGGTCCCGCCCTGCTGCTCGGGCTGGCCGACGTCGTCGTCATGACGCCGGAGAGCTACGCCTTCGTGTCGGGCCCGGCCATGGTCGGACAGCTGACCGGTGTGGACATCGACGCCGCCCGGCTCGGGGGAGTCGAGGTCCACGCCCGCCGGACGGGTGTGGCGGCGCTGGAGGCCGAGGACGGCCAGCACGCCCGGCAGCTGGTCGTCGAGCTCCTCGACCTGCTGCCCGACGACGCCGACAGCGAGCCGCCCCGCCGGCCGAGCACCGATCCGCCCGGGCGCCTGTGCCCGGAGCTGCGCGCAGTGATTCCCGACTCCGCCACCGGCTCCTACGACGTCAGGCGGGTGATCAGCTCGGTGCTGGACCGCGACCATCCGTTCCTCGAGCTCCGCGGCCGCTGGGCCATGCAGGTCGTGACCGGGCTCGGGCGCATCAGCGGGCGGGTCGTAGGGATCGTCGCCAACCAGCCGCAGTCGATGGCGGGCACCCTCGACATCACCGCCTCGCACAAAGCGGCCCGGTTCGTGGCCTTCTGCGACACCTTCGCCGTGCCGATCGTGACGCTCGTCGACACGCCCGGATTCCTCCCCGGAAAGGACCTCGAGTGGCGGGGCATGATCCGCCACGGCGCCCAGCTGGTGTTCGCCTACGCCGACGCCACGGTCCCCCGGCTGTGCGTGGTCCTGCGCAAGGCCTACGGTGGCGCCTACATCGTGATGGACTCGAGCACGATGGGATCCGACATGTGCGTGGCGTGGCCGTCGGCCGAGGTGGCGGTGATGGGCGCGCGCGGCGCGGTGCAGATCCTGCACCGGCGGGCCTCCCCCGAGGAGATGACGGCGCTCGAGGCCGACTACAACGAGCGCTATCTGACCCCGTGGATCGCCGCCGAGCGGGGTCTGGTCGCGGACGTGATCGATCCCGCCCACACCAGGCGGGTACTGGCCACCGCCCTGGGGACGCTGCACACGAAGCGCGAGCAGGTCGTCGGCCGCAAGCACGGCAACACCCCGCTGTGACCGAGGTGGGACGGCTCGGTCCCGAGAGCGCCGACGCCGTCGCCGACCTGTGCCGGGTGGCGCTGGGGACCGACGCCCCCGAACGTGCCGACCTGGTCGCCAACCTGTTCGGGCCTCTCCCGGTGACCGTCCGCGGCGACCCCGAGGTGGGCGTCGTCGCCACCGCGGTGCGGTCGGGCACCGGGCACGTGCGCCTGCTGGCCGTGCACCCGGACCACCGCCGCCGGGGCGTGGGTGACGCCCTGCTCGCCGCCGCCGAGGCGGACGTGGCCGAGCAGTCCGCCGGCCAGGGCGCAGGGGTGACCGTCGGTGCCGACGCGCCCGACTACCTGTTCCCCGGTGCGCCCGTCCACCTCACCCCGATGCTCTGCCTCCTCGAGGCGCGCGGCTACGACCGGGCCGAGGCCAACCTCAACATGGACGTCGACCTCACCGCCCTGCCGCCTGATCCGGGAGGGGCGGAGCTGGCCACGGCCGCCGACGCCGCCGAGGTCGGGGAATGGGCCCGCACCCATTGGGCCTGGTGGGCCGACGAGGTCGACGCGGCCCTGCGGAAGGACCGGCTGCTGCTGGCGCGCGACGACGAGGGCATCGCCGGGTTCTGCGCGTGGGACGTGAACCGCAGCGGGTGGCTGGGACCGGTCGCCGTGCGGCCCTCGGCCATAGGAAAGCGCATCGGCGTGCCCCTGCTCCTCGGCGCCCTCCACCGCATGCGCGCCGACGGCCGGGCCCGGGCCGAGATCGCCTGGATCAGCCCCGTGCGCTTCTACGCCCGTAACGTCGGCGCGGTGATGGGAACCGTGTTCATCGTCTGCCGCAAGCGGCTGGAACCGCCGCCCCGCTCATGAGCGCCGCCGCCGACCCCGGCCCCGCCCTGCTGCCGCCGCCGCGCCAGGCCAACCTCGGCCGGGCCCGGGTGGCCCTGCCCGCCGGCGGACCGGAGATCGTGGTCGAGAGCGGGCACCGTCCCGAGGGCTACCGCCTGCGGACGGGGACCGAGGGCGTGCGCATCAGCGCGTCGGACCAGACCGGGGTGGCCCGGGCCCGCGCCACGCTGGCCCAGCTGCAGGACGGCAGCTCGGTCGTCGAGGCCGACGTCACCGACTGGCCCGACTTCACCGTGCGGGGGCTGATGCTCGACATCTCCCGCGACAAGGTCCCGAGCATGGACACCCTCCGCTGGCTGGTGGACGTGATGGCGGCGTGGAAGCTCAACCACCTCGAGCTGTACACCGAGCACACCTACGCCTACCCGGGCCACGACGAGGTCTGGCGGAACGCCAGCCCGATGACCGCGGCCGAGGTCGAGGAGCTGGACGGCTACTGCGCCGAGCGTCACGTCGAGCTGACCGCCAACCAGAACTGCCTCGGCCACATGGAGCGGTGGCTGGCCCACGAGCGTTACCGCCCCCTGGCCGTGGCCCCGGCGGGGTGGCCCGACCACCTGGGGCTGCTCCACCACCCCACGACCATGGACCCGAGCAACCCGGCGGCGCTGGAGCTGACCCGGTCGCTGCTGGCCGAGCTGCTGCCGCGGATGCGCAGCCGGCGGGCCCACGTCGGGCTGGACGAGCCGTGGGAGCTGCCCCCCGAGCGGGCGGGTGACTACGGCGCCTACATCAGCGCCCTGCGCGCCGCCCCCGAGCTGGCCGACCACGAGATGCTCGTCTGGGGGGACATCGTGGCCCTGCACCCCGAGCTGGCGCCCGGCCTGCCCCCGGGCGTGACCGTGTGCGAGTGGGGCTACGAGGCCGACCATCCCTTCGCCGATCGGTGCCGCACCCTGGCCGACGCCGGCCGGCCCTTCTGGGTGTGCCCGGGCACCTCGAGCTGGGACAGCCTCCTCGGGCGCTGGAGCAACGCCCGGGAGAACTGCCTGGCGGCCGCCACTGAGGGCCTGGCCCACGGCGCCGGTGGCTACCTGGTGACCGACTGGGGGGACAACGGCCACCTCCAGCCCCTGCCGGTGAGCCTCCCCGGGCTGGCCGCCGCCGCGGCGGCGGCGTGGAACGCGCCCGCCGCGGCCGACGCCGACTTCTCCGGGGCCGTCGCCGCCGTCCTCGGCAGCGCCCCTGCCGCCCGGGCCCTGCTCCGGATGGGTGACGCCCACCTGGCGGTGCGCCCCCAGGTCCAGAACTTCGCCGCCGTGGTGGTCCACCTCATCTATCCCCGGCTGCGGGTGGGTCAGGGCCTGACCGAGGGGCTCGACGCCGCCCAGCTCGACGCCTACGAGGACGTGATTAGCGGCGCCCTGCCCGCCCTGCGCGACCTGGGCGAGGGCAGCCGGGCCGGCCCGGTCGGCCCCGAGATGGCGCTGGTCGCGGACATCGCCCGATTGGCCGTGGCCGACGCCCGCGGCCGGCTGGCCGGGGACGGGTCCCTGCGCTCGGTCGACGAGGCCGTGCGCCGCCACCTGGCCGACACCGCCGACGCCCTGGCCGCCGCCCACGTGGAGCTGTGGACCGCCCGCAACCGCCCCGGCGGGCGGGAGGACAGCGCCGACCACCTCCGCCACCTGGCCGCGTGCTACCGGGCCGGGGAGGCAGCGGAGTTCGTACCGGCGTGGCAGTTCCCGCTGTGACCACCGTGCGCCGCCTGACGGCGGCGGACCGGGACGCCGCCGCCCGGATGCTGGCCCGGGCCTTCGACGACGACCCCGTGGCCCGCTACATCTTCCCCGGTGACCGGGTCCGCCCCGCCGGGCTGCGCAGCTTCTTCGGCATCCAGCTGCGCCATATGTTCCTGCCCGCCGCCGAGTCCTACGTGAGCGACGACGTGGGCAGCGCCGCCCTCTGGGTCCCCCCGGGGCGGCCGCCCCTGAGCGCCGCCGCCGCGCTCCGGCTGGTGCCGCTCGTCCGCCACACCCGGGGCCGCACCCCGCGGACCCTGCGGCTCCTGGCGGCCATCGACTCCCGTCACCCCCCGCAGCCCCACTTCTACCTCGGGGTCCTCGGCACCGACCCCCCGGCCCAGGGCAGAGGCCTCGGGTCCGCGGTGTTGGAGCCGGTCCTGCAGCGCTGCGACACCGAGGGCATCCCCGCCTACCTGGAGTCGTCGAAGGAGCGCAACGTCCCGTTCTACCGCCGGCACGGCTTCGAGGTCACCGAGGAGCTGCGCCTCCCCGGCGCCCCGACGCTGTGGCTGATGTGGCGGGAGCCCCGGCCCGCCTAGGCCGGCCGACACCGCCCGCCCGTGCCCCTAGTCATCGGGATCGACTCCTCCACCCAGGCCACCAAGGCCGAGGTGCGCGACGCCGACTCCGGGGCCCTGGTGGCCTCGGGCCGGGCCCCCCACCCCCCGACCACGCCCCCCCGCTCCGAGCAGGATCCCCACGCCTGGTGGGCGGCCCTCCGCGACGCGCTGGGCCAGGCCTGCTCCCAGGCGCCGGTGGCCCGGTCCGTGGCGGGCATGGCGGTGGCCGGCCAGCAGCACGGGCTGGTGGTGCTCGACGAGGCGCGCCGGGTGCTGCGGCCGGCCAAGCTGTGGAACGACACCGAGTCCGCCCCCGACGCCGCCTGGCTCCTCGACCGGCTGGGGGGTCCCGGCGCCTGGGCCGAGGCCTGCGGCAGCGTGCCGACGGCGGCGTTCACCATCACCAAGCTGTCGTGGCTCCACCGGACCGAGCCGGCGATCTTCGCCGCCGCCGCCCACGTCCTGCTGCCCCACGACTGGCTCACCGCCATGCTCACCGGGCGGCTGGTCACCGACCGGGGCGACGCCTCCGGGACCGGCTACTGGTCGCCCGCCGCCGGCAGCTGGCGCCCCGACCTGCTCGAGATCGTCTCGGCCGACAAACCGTGGCCCGAGATGCTGCCGGAGGTGCTGGGACCGGACGGGACCGCCGGCGCCGCCGACCCCGCCCTCACCCGCGCCCTCGGCCTCCCCGGGGACATCCCGGTGGCGGTGGGCACCGGGGACAACATGGCCGCGGCGCTGGCGCTCGGTCTCGAGCCCGGAGAGGTGACCTTCTCCATCGGCACGTCGGGAACCGTCTACACCGTCTCGGCCACTCCGACCGCCGACCCCGGCGGGGCGGTGGCGGGCTTCGCCGACGCCACCGGTCGCTACCTGCCGCTCGTGTGCACCCTGAACGCGGCCCGGGTCACCGACGCCGCCGCCCGGCTCCTCGGCACCACCGCCGACGTCCTGGCCGACACCGCCCTGGCCGCCGACCCCGGCGCCGGAGGACTGGTGCTGGTCCCCTATCTCGACGGGGAGCGCACCCCCGACCGCCCCGGCGCCACCGGCGTGCTGACCGGCATCCGCTCCGACGTCACCCGGGCCCAGCTGGCCCGGGCCGCCTTCGAGGGGGTGGTGTGCGGCCTGCTGGACGGCCACGACGCCCTCCGCGCCGCCTGCCCCACCGCCGGCACGAACCGGGCCCTCCTGGTCGGAGGAGGTGCCCGCTCGGCCGCCTACCGGCGCATCCTGGCCGACCTGTCCGGGCTGGAGGTGGCCGTCCCGGACGCGACCGAGCTGGTGGCGACGGGCGCGTGCATCCAGGCGGCGGCGGTGGCCACCGGGCGCCAGCCGGCCGAGGTGGCGGCGGCGTGGGGCCGGGGCAGCCAGGTGACGGTCGAGCCGACCCCCGGCTTCGACCCCGGCCCGGTGCGGCAGGCCTACCGGGAGGCCCGGGACCGGGCCTGAGGACCCGGGTGCCCGCAGCGGACAGTCAGGCGCCGACGAGATCGGGGCGGAGGCGGTAGCCCTGGCCCCGGATGTTCTCGATCACCTCGTCGCCCAGCTTGCGGCGGAGGTAGAGCACGTACACCTCGAGCTTCTTGGACGAGGGATCGGCCTCCGGCCCCCACACCGACTCGAGGAGCTCCTGGCGGGACAGGATCCGGCCCTGGCTGCGGAACAGCACCTCGGCCAGGGCGAACTCCCGGCCGGGCAGCTCGATCTTCTCGCTGCCGTCCCGACCCACGATCACCTGGTGGCGGTGCAGGTCGAGGGTGAGCGGGCCGGCGGTGATGAGCGAGTCGGTCATCTCCTCGGCCTGGCGCAGGCGGAGCTTGGCCCGGGCCAGCAGCTCCTCGAAGCTGAACGGCTTCTTCATGTAGTCGTCGGCGCCGCCCTCGAGGCCGGCGACGGTGGAGTCGACCTCGCCCTTGGCGGTGAGGATGATCACCGGCATCTTCTCTCCTCGCGATCGGATGTCGGCCAGCACGTCGAGGCCGTCCCGCTCGGGGAGCCCCAGGTCGAGGATCATCAGGTCGAAAGTGGTGTCGCGGGCCTCCTCGGTGGCCCTGAGACCGTCGTCGACCACCGTGGTGGCGTAGCCGTTCGCCTCGAACCCCTTCTTGATGAACGAGGCGATGCGATCCTCGTCCTCGACGATCAGGACTCTTGCCATGCGCCCTCCTGCGGGTTCTGAATGGGTAGGACCAGGGTGAACGTGGAGCCGCGGCCGGGAGAGCTGATCAGCTCCACCCGCCCGTGGTGGGCCTCGGCTATGGCCCGGACGATCGACAGCCCGAGGCCGGCGCCCTGGGACCGCCGGCGCCCGTTGCGGCCGCGGGCGAAGCGCTCGAAGACGCGGGTCTGGTCGTCCGGGGCTATCCCGATGCCGTCGTCGGAGACCCACAGCCGGTAGCTCTCGCGGGCCGCGTCGAGGCCGATGGTGATGCGGCCGGCTTCGCCCGTGTGGGCCACGGCGTTGGCGGCCAGGTTCATCAGGGCCTGGGTGAGGCGCTGGTGGTCGGCCATCGACGTGACCGAACCCGAGACCTGGCACTCCCACCTGCGGGCGCCCAGCGCCGCCACCTTCGGCATCAGGTCCCGGACCATCTCGTCCACCGCTGCCGGCGCCAGGTGCAGGAAGCCCGGGCGCTCCGCCTTGGCCAGCAGCAGCAGGTCGTCGACCATGCGGGTCATCCGGTCGAGCTCGTCGTTGACGATCGTCATCGTCTCGGCCCGCTCCTGGGGGTCGTCCCCGAGCAGCTCCAGGTGACCCCGGATCACCGTGATCGGCGTGCGCAGCTCGTGGCCGGCGTCGCTCACGAAGTCGCGCTGGCTGACGAAGGCCGCCTGGAGGCGGTCGAGCATGGCGTTGAACGTGCGGGCCAGCCCTCCGATCTCGTCGTCGGCGCCGGCCCGGATGCGCCGGGCCAGATCGGTCTCGCTGATCGAGCGGGCGGCGTCGGTCATGAGCCGGACGGGAGCCAGGACCCGCCCCGCCACCAGCCAGGCGATGAGGGACATCACCAGGAGCATGGTCAGCGACACGGCGGCCGCCACCGCCACGTCCCCGGTCACCTCGTCCACCGCCGGGCGCACGAAGTCGGCGGCCACGAACGTGCCGGGCGGGGACCCGGGCTGCTGCACCGGCACGGCCACGTACCGGACCGGGCCCGACGCGCTGTCGATCGTCCCCCACGTGGCGGCCCGGACGTGGTCGACCGCCCCCACCAGCCCCGGGATCCGCTCCAGGGGATAGGGCCCGCCGAAGCTGGCCTCGAAGGGCCGGCCCCCGACGAGGGTCAGGAATTCGCCGTCGGGCCCGGCCACGTGGGACCGCAGGAACGAGTCGAACAACCCCCTGACCGAGCCGGGGCCGGCGGTCTGCTGGGTGTCTGCCTGTTGGTTCAGGGCCGAGGCCTCGACCGAGAGCTGGCTGTCGACCCGCGTGTCGAGGCGGTGCATGAGCAGCTGGCGCTCGACCAGGAGGGACGCGCCGATCGCCACCGCCAGCAGGATCACGTACCACCCGAGGATGCGGCCTCGGGCGCTGCGGGCGACC
The DNA here is from genome assembly GCA_036273495.1 of Acidimicrobiales bacterium. Lineage (NCBI taxonomy): Bacteria > Bacillati > Actinomycetota > Acidimicrobiia > Acidimicrobiales > Acidimicrobiales bacterium. The sequence continues at coordinate 8,559 of DASUHN010000326.1, forward strand.
GGGGCCAGCCGGCCGCTCGCCCGGACCCCCGGGGCGACCCGGGTCAGCCGGCCGGACCGGCGTCCGAGCTCAGTGGTGAGGGTGGCCATGATCGTCGTG
>DASUHN010000327.1 GCA_036273495.1 Acidimicrobiales bacterium
CTGGCCCGCCGGTACCACTACTCGACCGGGATCATCGGGCTGTTCGGGCTGATCGGTGCGGCGGGGGCAGTGGCGGCCACGCTCGCCGGCCGCCTCTCCGACCGGGGCTGGGCCCGCCACAGCACGGGCGCCGCCACCGCCCTCCTGTTCGGCTCGTGGCTGGCCCTGTGGCTCGGGCGCTCGTCGCTCCTGGCCCTGGTGCTCGGCATCCTGATCCTGGACGTGGGCGCCCAGGGTCTGCACATCACCAACCAGGGCGAGATCTACCGGCTCCGCCCCGAGGCCCGCAGCCGTCTCACCGCCGCCTACATGGTCCTCTACTTCGTCGGCGGCGCCGCCGGCAGCGTGTCCTCGGCCACCCTGTACGACCGTCTGGGCTGGAATGGGGTGTGCGCCGCGGGGGCCGGCTTCGCCGCTGCCGCCTTCGCCCTGTGGTTGTTCCGGTTGGTGGCCCGCCGGCCCTGACGTCGGTTTGACCGGGCCCCGGTCCTGGACGAGGGTGGCCGAAAGGCACCTGTCGAACCGGCTTCGGAAAGGAGAAACGATGAACCGAATCCCTCTCCAGCAGCCGCTGGCCGATACCAAGGGTTGGCGCGCCGAGCGAGCTCCCCGGTGGTGGGCGGCTCGCCCGGTCGGGGCCACCTCGCTCGACCCCCCGACCCTCGCCTCCGCCCTCGAGGCTGCGCCTCATCAGGGCGCCGAGTCCTGAGGACCTCTCCCCCCGCCCTTCCCGAAACATAAAATACCCTGCCGTATATGAAAATTCATATACGGCAGGGGATATCCCGCAGACCGTGGCGTGAGGACCCCATCCGGTCACCGGCTCGTGGACGCAGCGGGACCAGTCGGCCACTCACTGCCGACAAGATGGGCCGTCAGGCCGGGCGTACTTGAAAGTTCATATACGGCCGACAATTTTCGTACGCGAGGGGCGGGGGGACCTCTTCCCTGGTCACCCCGCCGGCCGGACCCGGTCCTCGATCTCCCAGGCGTGGTCCAGGGCGTGCCAGGCCGTGCGCCGGATCCCGTACCGGGCCGGCCATCGCAGCCCACCCCGCGGACCGCGGTCGGGGACCTCTCCTCGGGCCCGGGCCGCCGCCGCGTCGGCCAGGGCCTTCCTGAGCGCCGCCGGGTCCCGCCGGTCAGAGGCCGCCACCTTCCCGCCGAGGCGACCGAGGTACCCGCCGGCGCCATCGAGGACATGGGCCCGGATCTTGTCGAGGTTGCGCCCGCCGCCCCGGGGCCCCGTGGCCAGCGCCGCCCCGACGGCGTCGTCGGCGATCCGGTCGAAGGCGTGCCAGCACGACTGCAGGATCCGGAGCCATCGGTCGAGCTCCTTGCCTCCGATGGGCTGCTCGTCCGCGAACGGCACCGCTCCGGGAGCACCGAAGTCGGTGCTGGAGTCCCCGGGCAGTCGCTCGACCACCTCGAGGTCACCGGCGCGAACCACCCCCAGGCCCCGAGCCCGGGCTCCGAGGGCGGCCTTGTAGCGCCCGGCGTAGGCGGCCAGAGCCTCGAGCGCCGCCTCCTCGTCGCCGCCGCTGCGACACCACCCGGGCCAGTCCACGGCGGCGGCGAAGGTGCGCTTCTGGCCCACCTCGACGTACACCGGAAGGGCCGACGAGGAGGCGGGGGTCATGAGACGGGCTTGACCCGGAGGAGCCTGGGCACAGCCCCGCGGGCCGCGAAGGGCCGCCACGAGCCCTCCGGCTGGGCCATTCGGTCGGCGACGATCCACAGAACACCCGGGTTGTGCCCGAGCCCGCTGTGGCTTCCGACCACCTCCACGCTCTGGCTGATGGGCGATGCCGCCTCGACGCACGAGCGCCACGCCACCACGCCGTCTCCCCGCGTGTAGATCGCGGTGGTAGGGACGGTCAGCGGCCTGCGGTCGTGGAGGTGGAACGGGCTTCCCATGGTGACCACCTGGCGCACCACGGCCGGGGCGCCCGGAGTAGGAGGGGCCACACCGAGGCCAGACCGGCCGCATCGAGTCCGGCCCGGCTCCACGCTTCAGCGCACCGGCGTCTGCGACTCGACCGGGTTGCGCCGGGCGGTGAGATGCAGGATCAGGTCCTGAGCCGATCCGGTCACCTCCCGGCCGTCACCATGGGACCAGTCGATGTCGGTGGCGACGAGTCGCCCGGTGATCTCGGTCCCGAAGTGGGCGTGGACACCCCCGCTCGTCAGGTCCTCCAGCACCTGGCGCACGGTGGCGTCCGGGAACACCCGGGGCCGGCCGAGGGGCACGGTGACGTCCAGTCCGTGCACCACGACGTGGTTGAGGGCACCGGCATACCCGCCCCCGGGAGGCGTCCAGTGCTGCATGACGTCGCTGCGCAACTGACCCACCAGGTCGGCGCTCGGCAGCTCCGAGTCCCGGGACGCAACCCGGTTGGACAGGACGGTGAAGTCGAAGCCGCACTGCCGGAGCTCGGCCATGAAGGCCTCCTCCGAATACCGGGCGGGCATCGTCAGGTGAGCGACGACCTCGCGCAGCCGCCAGCCCTCGCAGAGCGACGGCGTGTCCCACTCACTCGGGGACAGTTCCGCCAGAAAGTCAGCCAGGGCCAGGCATCCGGCCCCCACGACGGGCTGCAGGCTGTCGTCTGAAGTTGACATGGGCGCCTCCTCGGTCGTCGCTCCCCTATCCGACGGCACCGAGGCCTCCGATTCATCGGCCCGGCATCACGCCGGCGGCGCTGGCGCCCCCACCCCCTTCAGGTGGGACGCGAGACAAGGGCGCGACACACCTCGACAAGCTGGGCGGCGGCAGCTGCATCATCGGCTCTGAGCTCGGCCTCCCGGTGCTCCGCCCGAGAGCGCTCCCGGCCCGTCCGAAACCGCACTCCCAGGTGCTCCCCATCGACGGCGAGCTCCTCGATCCACGGCCACTCCGCCCACAGCACTCCGCCGGCACCCATGACGCTGCCGGCAAACGAGCGGTCTCCCGCGAAACACAGGGCGGAGTGGACGGCGACCCACTGGCCTCGTCCGCTCGCCTCCCAGGGTGGCCGGGCAGCTCCGAGCGAGCTCCGCGCACCCACGTGGCGGAGGAGCACCACACCACTGGCCGATGCGAGGCTCGGTTGAAACCTGAAGGGGTGCGGCTTCGGGAGTGGGTTGTCCGGCGTCGTGCTTCTGCGCCACGGACTCACCCGCACAACCGTATAGGCGACCCGCCGGCGGTCCGCATTCAGCCGGAGGCGGTCCGGTATCCTCGATCCCTTCGGCGGATCAAGGGAGATCAGCAGATGAACAGATGGATCGGCGCGCCGGTGCTCCTCGGGTCATTGGCGCTGGGACTGGCGGCGTGCGGAGGCTCCTCCGGTTCAGGTAGCGCCAGCTCCGGAGGATCCGACAACGGGGAGGCAGCCAAGTCGGTCAGCCAGATCGGCCACGACGTCGAGGCGGCCATGAAGGGCCTCAAGAGCTTTCACATCTCGGGCTCGGTCACCGACAGCGGACAGACGATCGGTCTCGACCTGGCCGTCGAGAACTCGGGCCCGGGCGGCGGGACGATGTCCATAAACGGCTCGTCGTTCCAACTCGTGGTGAACGGGTCGAAGCTGTACTTCAAGGGGGACCAGGCCTTCTGGGAGAAGACCGGGGGCGTCAATGCCAGTGTCGCCAACCTCTTCGCCGGCAAGTGGGTCACCGGCGTGCCGAGTACGTCGGACCTGCAGAGCCTCGCTCAGCTGACCAACATCAACAGCTTCGTCAGCGGGCTCTCGAGCGGCTCGGACAGCGGCCCCAACGGCACCAAGCAGTCGGTCACCACCTTCCACGGCCAGTCGGCTCTGCCGATCAAGTCCACCGACGGCACCGTTTACGTTGCGACCAGCGGGCCGCCCTACCTGCTCGGTCTCCAGGGCGGAAGTCAGGGAACGCTGACCTTCGACCAGTTCAACTCGGCCACCGCCCCGGCCGTTCCGACGGGTGCCGTCGACTTCGGCGACCTGAGCGGCGGCTCATAGGCCAACCTCGTAGGCCGACACCGTGGGCCGTAGAGGACTCGAACCTCTGACCCCTTGCGCGTCATGCAAGTGCGCTACCAACTGCGCCAACGGCCCGGTGGGCGGCCAGGGTACCAGGTCACTGCCGGAACGGCGCCGGCCCGGGGACCTGCCGGCGGACCGGTGGGCTAGGGCCGCACCTCGTCCACCCGGCCCGTCCTGACGTCGTAGACGAAGCCCCGGACGGCGTCCTTCCGCCCCAGGAAGGGACTGGCGTGGATCCGCGCCAGGGACTGGCGCACGTCGCTCTCCACGTCGGTGAAGGTCTCTACCGCCCAGCCCGGGCGGATGCCGGTCTCGTCCTGAAGCTGGCGGGCGAAGTCCTCTCCGCGGAAGCCCATCATCCCGCACTCGGTGTGGTGCATGACCATGATCTCCTCGGTGCCGAGCAGGCGCTGGGAGATGGCCAGCGAGCGGATGGCGTCGTCGGTGACGGCGCCGCCGGCGTTGCGGATCACGTGGGCGTCCCCGGGCTGCAGTCCGAAGATGGCATGGACGTCGATGCGGGCGTCCATGCACGTCACGATCGCCACGCGGCGGGCCGGCGGGGCAGGGAGGTTTCCGTTGTTGAACGAGACGGAGGCGGCCTGAGCCCGCTCGATCAGCTCGTCGATGACCACCACCGCAACTTAGTCAGGCAGTGGCGGCGGGAGCTCACCCCGTCGAGGGCAGCGCGGCCAGAACCTCTTCGACCGAGGCATGGTCGGCGGTGTGGGCGTCCATGTGCTCGTACCGCACGATCCGACCGGGACCGACGATGAACGTGGCCCCCAGCTGGTTCACCCGCTTGCCGCTCTTCTTGATCCGGAAGCCCTGCCGGTGGGCCTGGCGGGCGCCCTTCATGCTGCGCGGGTCAAGGAGCAGAGTGGCGAAGTTGACCTTCCGCACCGACGCCGCCCGCGCCGCCGCCCCGTCGTCGTCCACCAGGACCGGGAACGGGACGTCCTCGTCCTCGACGAAGCGGCGGGCGTAGTCCACGTCACCCGTGCCGATGGCGACCACCTCGCCGCCCTGCCCCTTGATCTCCTCGTATCGGCCGCGCAACTGCGCGGCATGCTGGCGGCAGAGCAGTCAGCCGAAGTGGCGCAGGTAGACCAGGATCACCGGTCGTCGGGACCACAGATCCCCCAGCCGGTGGGTGGCGCCGTCGGCCTCGGTGAGCTCCAGCGCCTCCAGTCGTTCGAGATCCATAACCGGAACCGTATCGGTTATGGTCCCCGCCGTGAGCTCGGGCGCCCGGCGGGGCTGGCGCGGCGCTCTGCTCGCCCTGGTGCCGGTGGCGCTCGCCACCGCCGCTTGTGGCAGCGGCGGGAGCGGGAACGCCGCCACCTCCAGCACCACGTCGTCGACGCGGGGCAGCTCCACCACGGCCGGGCCCTCCCCGGGATTGGTGTCCACCACGACCAGCGCGGGGCCGACCGCCACCACCAGGGCGGGCGCGTCGAGTGCCACCTCGACCACCTCCGCCGCGCCAGCGTCCACCTCGACGACCGCTCACCAACCGACCACGGTCCAGGTCGGCGCCAGCCAGAACGGCCGCACCGTGGTTCTCCACGTGGGGGACACGGTGCAGATCTCGCTGACCGGTTGCGCCGACTGCGGGTACAGCTGGCGGATGACCGGCCGGCCCAGCCCGGTCGTGTTCTCCTACGAGGGCGAGCAGAGCACCACGCCCAGCACGACCAGCACCTCCGCCGGCCAGCCCCCGATCGTCGGCCAGCCGGTGACCTGGACCTGGACGTTCAAGGCGGTGAGCGCCCACACGACCGGCTTCACCGCCGGGTACTTCCCGCCCGGGCAGGGGACCACGGCGACGCAGAACTTCGCCGTCCAGCTGCGGGTCGCGGCGGGACCGCCGGCAGTCCCGCCTACCGGTAGTACGCCTACTGCGCCACCCGGCGCAGGACGATCGTCGTGCGGGCCCCCACCTCGACGCGGCCTCCGGCCTGCAGGGCCGGGTTGTCGTCCGGTAGCGGGTAGGCCCCGGTGTCCAGCTCCCGCTGCCACTCCGAGCCCCACTTGGCGGCCGGGAGCTGGAAGGTCCGGGCCTCGGGGCCGGAGTTGAACAGGAGCAGGAAGCTGTCGTCGGTGACCGCCTCCCCCCGGTCGTCGGGGGTGGGGATTCCTTCCCCGTTGAGGAACACCGCCAGCACCCCGGACTCACCGCTCGGCCAGTCCGACTCGGTCATCTCCGAGCCCCCGGGCTCGAACCAGGCGATGTCGGTGACCGAGCCCTGGATGGCCACCCCCTCGAAGAAGCGGCGGCGGCGGAACACGGCGTGGTCCCGGCGCAGGCCCACGACCATCCCGACGAACTCGACCAGGGACTCGTCCACCTTGTCCCAGGCGAACCAGGAGACCTCGTTGTCCTGGCAGTAGGCGTTGTTGTTGCCGCCCTGGGTGCGTCCCAGCTCGTCCCCGCCGAGGATCATCGGCACCCCCTGCGAGAGCAGCAGGGTCACGAGGAAGTTGCGCTGCTGGCGGGCCCGCAGCTCGAGGACGGCGGGATCGTCGGTGGGACCCTCCACCCCGCAGTTCCACGACCGGTTGTCGTCGGTGCCGTCCCGGTTGTCCTCGCCGTTGGCCTCGTTGTGCTTGTCGTTGTAGGCGGCCATGTCGGCGAGGGTGAAGCCGTCGTGGGCGGTGATGAAGTTGATGCTGGCCGACGGCTTGCGCCCGTTGGACGCATACAGGTCGGAGCTGCCGGTGAGGCGGTAGGCGAACTCCCCCAGGGTGCCCCCCTGGCCCCGCCAGAAGTCGCGGATGCAGTCGCGGTACTTGCCGTTCCACTCCGACCACAGCGGGGGGAAGTTGCCGACCTGGTAGCCGCCCTCACCGACGTCCCACGGCTCGGCGATCAGCTTCACCTGGCTGACCACCGGGTCCTGCTGGATGAGGTCGAAGAACGCCGAGAGCCGGTCGACGTCGTGCAGCTCGCGGGCCAGGGTCGACGCCAGATCGAAGCGGAAGCCGTCGACGTGCATGTCCAGGACCCAGTACCGCAGGCTGTCCATGATCAGCTGCAGAACGTGGGGGTGGCGCATGTTCAGGCTGTTGCCGGTCCCGGTGTAGTCCATGTACCGGCGCCGGTCGTCGGCCAGGCGGTAGTAGGCGGCGTTGTCGATGCCCTTGAACGACAGCATCGGGCCCCGCTCGTTGCCCTCGGCGGTGTGGTTGTAGACGACGTCGAGGATCACCTCGATCCCGGCCTGGTGGAGGGCCTTGACCATGGCCTTGAACTCCCCCACCTGCTGGCCCCGCTGACCGCTCGAGCTGTAGCCGTTGTGGGGCGCCAGGTAGCCGATCGAGTTGTAGCCCCAGTAGTTGGACAGGCCCCGCTCGACCAGGCGCTGGTCGTGGATGAACTGGTGGACCGGCAGCAGCTCCACGGTCGTCACGCCCAGCTTCTGGAAATGCTCGATGATCACGGGGCTGGCCAGGCCGGCGTAGGTCCCGCGCAGCCCCTCGTCGATGTCGGGATGGAGGTGGGTGAGGCCCTTGACGTGGACCTCGTAGATCACCGTCTCGTGACGGGGTATGCGGGGGTGGCGGTCGTCGGCCCAGTCGAAGTAGGGGTTGTGGACCACCGAGAGGGGCATGAACGGCGCACTGTCGTGCGTGTTGGGGGGCCCGTCGGGATCGTCGTGGTCGTGGCCGTACACGGCGGGGTCCCAGCGCACCTCACCCTCGATGGCCTTGGTGTAGGGGTCGATGAGCAGCTTCGCCGGGTTGCAGCGGTTGCCCTCGGAGGGGTTGTAGGGTCCGTGGACCCGCCAGCCGTAGCGCTGGCCGGGCATGGCGTTGGGGACATAGCCGTGCCAGCAGAAGGCGTCGACCTCGTCCAGCTCGATGCGCGTCTCCTGGCGGTCGTCGTCGAACAGGCACAGCTCGACCATCTCCGCCGCCTCGGAGAACAGGGAGAAGTTCGTTCCCGATCCGTCGTAGTAGGCGCCCAGAGGGAAGGGCTGGCCCGGCCAGATGCGCACGCCAGCACCATAATCGGGGCCCGACGGCCCCCCGCCCGGGGTCGACGCCCTCGAGCTCTACCGCGAGGGCGTGCGCGTCGAGCGGCGGTCAGCGCGTTTCGGTCACCGTCCCCTGGGCGTCCTCGGTGGCCTCGAAGGCGAAGTGGCCGGTGACCATGAACTCCACCCGGTCGGCGAAGTTGGCGGCGTGGTCTCCGATGCGCTCGTAGTACCGGCCCACCAGAGCCACCGAGACCGACCGCTGCAGGACGCTTTCCCCCGCGGCGTGCTGGGAGAAGATGTACTGGAACAGCTCCTTCTGGAGATCGTCCATCACGTCGTCCATGTCGGCCAGGGCCCGCGCCTTGGACACGTCACCGTCGGCGAAGGCGTCGACGGCGAGGCGCAGCTGGGCCTCGGCCTGGTCGCGCATCCGGTTGATCAACCCCCGGGCCCGCGGCTCGAGCGGCTCGGGGTAGAGGCGCCGGCCCGCCTTGGCCACCTTGACCATGAGGTCACCGATGCGCTCGAGCTCGTGGATGATCCGCAGGATCGAGACGAGGACGCGCAGGTCGACCGCCATCGGTTGCTGCTGGGCCAGCAGCAGGCACGTGCGCTGCTCGATGGAGTGGGTCAGGGCGTCGACCTCGAGGTCGGCCTCGATGATCGCCTCGACCGTGGCGAGGTCCTCGTCGAGCAGGGCATTGGTCCCGGCCTGGATGGACTCCCCTGTCAGGGCACCCAGGCGGATGACGTCGGAGCGGATCTCCCCCATCTCCTCGTGAAACGCCTTGCGGATCTCCACCGTCTCCCTCCCGGCTCGTCAGGCGCCGCGGGGCGCTTCGAACCGGTAGCCGAGGCCCCGGATGGTCGTGATGCGCTGGGGGTGGCCGGGATCGTCCTCCAGCTTGGCCCGCAGCCGCTTGATGTGGACGTCGAGCGTCTTGGTGTCCCCGACATAGTCCCCGCCCCACACCCGGTCGATCAGGGTGTCGCGGGTGACGACGCGTCCGGCATTGGTCATGAGCAGCTCGAGCACCTCGAACTCGCGGAGCGGCATCCGCACCGAGCTGCCCCGCAGCGTCACCTCGTGGCGGTCGGAGTCCAGGCACACGTCCCCGACCTCGAGCATCCCCTCGTGGTTCGGGGCGTCCGAGCCGGCGGCGCGCCGCAGCACGGCGCGCATCCGGGCCACCAGCTCGCGGATGCGATAGGGCTTGGTCACGTAGTCGTCGGCGCCGACCTCGAGGCCGACGACGGTGTCGATCTCGGCGTCCCGGGCGGTGACCATGATGATCGGCACGGCGGAGTGGGAGCGGATGCGCCGGCACACCTCGAGGCCGGACAGCTTGGGCAGCATCAGGTCGAGCAGCACCAGGTCGGGCTTGGTCGCGTCGAACAGGCCGAGGGCCTCGGCGCCGTCGCGCGCCACCTTGACGACGAACCCCTCCCGGGAGAGGCCGGAGCGGAGGGCCTCGATGTAGGACTCCTCGTCCTCGACGACCAGCACGGTTGCTTCGGGGGTCATGGCGCCTCCCGGGGCACGATCAGGGTGAACGTCGAGCCCTCACCCTCGCGCGACTCGACCGTAACCCGGCCGTCGTGGTTGATGGCGACGTGGCGGACGATGGCCAGCCCGAGGCCCGTGCCCCCCGTCTCGCGACTGCGGGCCCGGTCCACCCGGTAGAAGCGCTCGAAGATCCGCTCGTGGTCGCGGGTCGGGATGCCGATGCCGCGGTCGATCACCCGGAACGACACCGAGCGGGGGTCGGCGTCGACCTCCACCTCGACGGTGGATCCCGGGTCCGAGTACTTGACGGCGTTGTCCAGGAGGTTGGCCAGGCCCGACACCAGCTGGGCGGCGTCGGCGGTGAGCTCGGTCACCTGGTCGGTCCCCCGCTCGACGATCCGGATGGCCCGCTCGTCGGCTCCGGCCCGGATCCGGGCCACGGCCTCGGCCACGATGCGGGCCGCCACGAGGGGCTCGGGCCGGATGCCCGCCGCCCCCTCGACCCGGCTCAGGTCCAACAGGTCGTTGATCAGCCCGGCGGCCCGGTCGGCCTCGGCGCTGATCCGCGCCCCGAGCCGGCGCATCACCGCCGGGTCGTTCTCCTGGCACAGCGCCTCGGCCAGGGCGCCCAGGGCCCCCACCGGGGTGCGCAGCTCGTGGCTGACGTTGGCCACGAAGTCCCTGCGCATGGCGTCGAGGTGGTGGCGCTCGGTCACGTCCTGGACGAGGGCCACGGTTGCCTCCCGGTCCCCGCCCGCAGGCACGGGCCGGGCCTGCAACTCGAGCACCCGGCGGGGTGGCCCCTGCAGCTCGAGGGTGCGGGTGCGCCCTCCGGTCCTGACCGCCTCGTCGATCACCGACCCCAGGAGATTGGCGGCCAGAGCGTCCCCGTGGCGGGCGTCGACCAGGCCCTCGGCGGCCTGGTTGCGGAGCTGCTCGCGCCCGTCCCGCCCGATCACGACGACGCCCTGGGGGACCAGGTCGAGGGCGGCCCGCAGGAGGCGCACCTGGCGCCGGGCCGCCTCCAGGTCGTCGGCCGCCCGGCCGGCGTCGGCGCGGGCCCGGGCCAGCTGGCCCCGGGCCGAGCGGGAGAGCGGCCTCATCCCGGCACCGCTACCCGAACCGGCCGGTGATGTAGGCCTCGGTCCGCTCATCGTCGGGCTTGGTGAAGATCTTCGACGTGGCGCCGACCTCGACCAGCCGTCCCGGCAGGCCGGGGCCGGCGAGGTTGAAGAACGCCGTCACGTCGCTCACCCGGGCCGCCTGCTGCATGTTGTGGGTGACGATCACGACCGTGTAGCGGTCCTTGAGGTCGAGCATCAGGTCCTCGATGATCAGCGTCGAGACCGGATCGAGGGCCGAGCAGGGCTCGTCCATCAACAGCACCTCCGGGGCAACGGCTATGGCCCGGGCGATGCACAGGCGTTGCTGCTGGCCGCCGGACAGGCCCCCGCCGGGTCGGTCCAGCCGGTCCTTGACCTCGTCCCACAACCCGGCGTGGCGCAGGGACTGCTCGACGGTCCCGTCGAGGTCGGACTTCTTGCGGGCGCCGTTGAGCCGCAGGCCGGCCGACACGTTGTCCCGGATCGACATGGTGGGGAACGGGTTGGGGCGCTGGAAGACCATGCCGATCAGCCGGCGGACCGCGGTCGGGTCCATCTCCTCGCTGTAGATGTCCTCCTCGTCGAGCAGGACGCGGCCCTCCATGCGCGCCCCGGGCACCGCCTCGTGCATCCGGTTGAGGGTGCGGATGAACGTCGACTTGCCGCAGCCCGACGGCCCGATGAGGGCGGTGATCTGCTTCGGCTCGACGGTGAGGGCCACGTCCTCGATCGCCTTGTGGCTCCCGAACCAGGCGGAGACGCTCTCGACTTCAAGCCGCTTCGACATAGCTCCTCTAGGTGACCGACACCCGGCTGCGACGGGTGACGACGCGGGCCACCACGGTCAGCAGCACGACTATCACGATAAGGGCCAGGGCGGCCCCCCATGCCCGGTCGACGTCGATCTTGAACGGGGACTGGGCCTGGGCGAACACGAAGAGGGGGAGCGCCGACTGCTGGCCGTGGAAGGGGTTGGCGTGGACGGTGTCGAGGCCGAACACGGTGAGCAGGAGCGGGGCGGTCTCCCCGGTCACGCGGGCCACAGCCAGCATCACGGCCGTGGTCAGGCCGGACGAGGCGGTGGGGATCACGATCGACACGATCGTCCGCCACCGCGCCACCCCCAGGGCGTAGGACGCCTCCCGCAGGTCCTGGGGGACCAGCTTGAGCATCTCCTCTGACGCCCGGGCCACGATCGGCAGCATCAGCACCGACAGGGCCAGGGCCCCGGCAAAGCCGGAGAACCCCTGGTGCAGCGCGATCACCCAGAAGGAGTAGACGAACAGACCGGCCACGATCGATGGGATCCCGGTCAGCACGTCGACCAGGAAGCGCAACGACTGGGCGAAGCGGCTCTGGCGCCCGTACTCCACCAGGAACACGGCCACCAGCAGCCCGAGGGGCACCGAGATCAGGCTGGCCAGGCCCACCTGCTCGAGGGTGCCGATGATCGAGTGGAGGATCCCTCCCGTGGCGTCGAGGGGGCCCACGCCCCGCATCGACGTGGTGAAGAACCTCCCGGTGAACTTGGCCGCGCCCTTGGCGATCGTGTAGCCGAGAACCGCCACCAGGGGGATGAGCGCCACCACGAGGGCCAGGGCGCACCCGGCGATGGCGACGAGGTTCACCGTCTTGCGCCGGCGGGCGTTGCCGGCCCGCGCCGCCGACGCCTCCCGGAGCGAGACCGTGGCGGTCACGCCCGGCCCTCCGCCATCCGCACCGAGCGGTGCACCACGGCCCGGGCCCCCAGGTTGACCAGCAGGGTCAGGGCGAACAGCACCAGGCCGGAGGCGACCAGCGCGGAGCGGCCCATGGCCAGGGCCTCTCCGAACTGGGTGGCGATGTTGGCGGCGATGGTGTTGCCCCCCGGCTCGGTGATGTGGGGGTTGACCGTGAAGGTGGCGCTCAGCACCAGGGCCACGGCGATCGTCTCACCGAGGCCCCGGCCCAGCCCCAGCATCGAGGCGCCGACCAGGCCGCTGCGGCTGAACGGCAGGACGGCCAGGCGGATGGTCTCCCAGCGCGTGCCGCCGAGGGCCATGGCCGCCTCCCGGTGGGACGTGGGGACCTGGCGGAAGATCTCGCGGGCGATGGCGGCGATGATCGGCAGGATCATGATCGCCAGGACCACCCCCGCTACGAACATCGTCCGCCCGTAGGCGCCGGTGCGGTTGTGGAAGATGACCGTCCAGCCCAGGCCGGTGTTGAGGCCCTTCTGCACCGGGATCATCTTGGGGATCAGGACGAACACGGCCCACAGCCCGTAGACCACGCTGGGCACGGCGGCGAGCATGTCCACCAGGTAGCCGCCGATCCGGCCCATCCACACCGGCGCCAGCTCGGTGAGGAACAGGGCCGAGCCGACGGCGATCGGGGTGGCGATCACCAGAGCCACGACGCTCGAGGCGATCGTCCCGAAGATCAGGGCCTCGATCCCGAACCGGGGCCTGGTCTGGTCGGGGTTCCAGCCCTTGTTGGAGAAGAAGTGCAGGCCCTGGGAGCCGAAGGCGGAGGCGCCGTGGATGGCCAGGAACACGGCGATGGCCACCACGATCACGAAGACCAGGGCGCCGGCGCCGACGGTCAGGGCGGCAAAGCGCCGGTCCGCCCCGGCCGCCCCCCGCGTCGGGACGAAGTAGCTCATTGATCAGCGGGCGGCGCGACGGGCCACGGCAGCCGAAGTTACGGGGGCCAGGAGAACGCCCCCCCACCGCGGGATGAACGGGGGGTTAACGAGCGCTTGCCGGCATGGGAACGTTGCGGCCAAGCCACAATGTGGCCGTGTACATCTCGGCCAAAGCCGACTATGCCCTCCGCGCCCTGGTCACCCTGGCGGCATCGGACCGGCCCATGACCGCCGAGGCCCTGGCCCGCTCCCAGGAGCTGCCGGTCAACTTCCTCGAGAACATCCTCCTCCAGCTCCGCCGCTCGGGGCTGGTGGGCAGCCAGCGGGGGCCGGACGCCGGCTACCGCTTCCGCCGCCCCCCGGCGGAGATCACCGCCGCCGACGTGATGAGGGCCGTCGACGGACCCCTGGCCGAGGTGCGGGGCCTGCGCCCGGAGGACACGGCCTACCCGGCCGGCACCGAGGTCCTCCAGGAGCTGTGGGTGGCGCTGCGTGCCAGCATCCGCAACGTGCTCGAGACGGTGACGATCAGCCAGCTGGCCAAGGGGGAGCTCCCCCGGCGGCTGCGGCCCCTGGTGGCCGACCCCGACGCGTGGGCACCCCGCTGATGGACCTGGTCGAAGCCCTGCGCACGACCGGGGCGGTGCGGGAGTTCACCGACCGGCCCGTGCCCGACGAGGTGGTGGAGCGGGTGCTGGAGTCGGCCCGGTTCGCCCCGAGCGGGGGGAACCGGCAGGGGTGGCGGGTGGTGGTCCTCCAGGACCCCGACGTCCGCCGGCGGCTGCGGGAGATCTACCAGGACGGCTGGTACGACTACCTGGCCATCGCCTCGGCGGGGATGGTGGCCTTCGCCCCGCTCAACGACCGCGACGCCGAGTCGGAGGCGGTGGCCCGGGGGGCGGCGGACCAGCGGGCCCGGGGGGAGGCGGGGGCGGAGAGGGGCGGCTTCGCCGAGAACCTGGACCGGATGCCGGTGGTGCTGGTGGTGCTGGCCGACCTGCGGGCGCTGGCGGCGGTGGACCGGGACCTGCCGCGGTACACGTTCGCCGGCGGGGCGTCGGTCTACCCGTTCGCGTGGAGCGTCCTCCTGGCCGCCCGGGCCGAGGGGCTGGCCGGGGTGCTGACCACGGTGGCCGTCCGGCACGAGGCGGAGGTCAAGGAGCTGCTCCGGGTGCCCGCCGAGCTGGCGGTGGCGGGGGTGCTGGTGCTCGGGTACCCGGTGCGCCAGCCGACCCGGCTGCGCCGGCGGCCGGTGCCGGAGTTCACGACCGTCGACCGCTTCGACGGTCCCGCCTTCGGTGCGTCCTGAGCTCCGCCGGGCGGCCCGCCACCTGGCCGGGAGCCTGCTCGACGCGGCGTGGGCGTGGATCGGGTCGGCAGGGGCCATCGGGCCCGACGACCGCCGGGCCCGGCGCTTCTTCCACGTGGGCCGGGCCACGCTGATCGGCTTCCCGCCCGGATCGCTCCTCAACACCGGCTCGATCAGCATCGGGGACGAGACGCTGATCTCCCCGTTCGTCACCCTGGCAGTGGGAATGCCGGGTGAGCGGATCCCGCCCGAGCGCAACCCGGTCGTCCGCATCGGCTCGCGGTGCAGCATCGGCCGGGGCAACTCGATCGTGGCCCGGTGCGGGGTGGTGATCGAGGACGACGTCACGACCGCGCCCAACGTCTACATCACCGACCACAACCACAACTACGAGGACCCCGAGGTGCCGATCGCCCGGCAGTGGCCGGCCGAGGCGGCGGTGCGGGTGGGCGCCGGCAGCTGGCTCGGTACCGGCGCGGTGATCCTCCCCGGAGCCGACATCGGCCGCAACGTGACGGTGGCCGCCGGGGCGGTCGTGCGCGGGGTGGTGCCGGACCGCTGCGTGGTGGCGGGGGCGCCGGCGCGCGTCGTGCGCCGCTTCGAGCCCGGGGAGGGGTGGGTCCCGCCACTGCCGCCCCGGTCCGTCACCCCGCCGAGCGGGTTCGTGGCCCGCTAGACCGACGGCCGGCCGGGGCCCCGCCTACGGCGTGTGGCGGCGGAGGAACGCCCGAACCCGCTCGAGGGTCTCGTCGTGGTGGGCGGGGCCGGCCCACTCGATGACCAGCTCGGCGGCGGGTGCCAGATCGACGATCTCCTCGGCCGTGGCCCGG
>DASUHN010000328.1 GCA_036273495.1 Acidimicrobiales bacterium
GACCTACGGCAAGAACAGCACGGACTGGGGGGACTACAACAGCCCCACCACCAACGCCCTCATCGACAAGGCCCTGTCGGCCACCTCCGCCAGCCAGGCCCTCACCTACTGGCAGCAGGCCGCCAAGCAGATCATGGCCGACGCTGCGGTAGTCCCGATCGGCCAGCAGAAGACCGCCGTCTACCACTCCACCCGGCTGCAGAACTGCATCTGGAACACGTGGATCTCCAACTGTGACCCGACCTCGGTCTGGATCAAGCAATAGCTCGAGGTAGTCGGACCGAGAGGCCTTTCGGCGTCCCGCAGGCATGAGCCCGCTCCTGGACGTCGAGGGCCTCTCGGTCTCGTTCTCCACCCCTGACGGCGTGGTCCAGGCGGTGCGGGGCATCAGCTTCAGCGTCGATCCGGGGGAGACGCTGGGGATCGTCGGGGAGTCGGGGTCGGGCAAGAGCGTCGCCACCCAGACCATGGTCGGCCTGACCGCCGGCGCCGAGATCTCGGGGCGAGCCATCTTCCAGGGCCATGACCTGTTGCGCATGTCCCAGGAGGAGCTGCGTCAGGTGCGCGGCGCCCGGATCGGGATGATCTTCCAGGACCCGCTGTCGAGCCTGCACCCCTACTACCGGGTGGGCTGGCAGATCGCCGAGATGATCCGGGCCCACGAGAAGGTGTCGAAGGCGACGGCCCGGGAGCGCGCCGTCGAGCTCCTGGGCCGGGTCGGCATCCCCCGGCCGCGTGAGCGGGTGGACGACTATCCCCACCAGTTCTCGGGCGGGATGCGGCAGCGGGCCATGATCGCCATGGCCCTGGCCCTGAACCCCGCTCTCCTCGTCGCCGACGAGCCGACCACGGCCCTGGACGTGACCGTGCAGGCCCAGATCATGGAGTTGATCAAGCAGCTGCAGCGCGAGTTCCACATCGCCGTGATCCTCATCACCCACGATCTCGGGGTCGTGGCCGACATGGCCGACGAGGTGATGGTCATGTACGCCGGCCGGGCCATGGAGGTGGCCGGGCGGCGCGCCACCTACTACTCGCCCCACCATCCCTACACCGTCGGCCTCCTGGGATCGCTCCCGCAGCACGGAGGCGAGTCCGACCGGCTGCGGTCGATCCGCGGTCAGCCACCGAGCCTGATCAACCCGCCGTCCGGCTGCCCGTTCAACCCCCGCTGCGATTTCGTGATGCCCCGCTGCGCGGCCGAGACCCCGCCCCTCCGGGACGTCGGTGACGAGCCCGGACACCGTTCCGCCTGCTGGCTGCCGACCCATCTGGTGGGCACGGGCGCCGAGGTCGATGCCGGCCGGAAGCGGGCGGCGGACGAGGAGCGACAGGTGGAGTCGGTCCAGCCGTGAGCGACGGCGTGCTGATCCAGGCCGACGACGTGGTCAAGCACTTCCCCGTCGGGACCGTCCGGCTGCGTCGCGGCGGCGGGGACGTCGTCCACGCCGTCGACGGGGTCAGCCTCGAGGTCCGGCGGGGGGAGACGCTCGGCCTGGTCGGGGAGACCGGGTGCGGGAAGTCAACGCTGGCCCGCTGCCTCAACCGGCTGCTGGATCTCACCGCCGGCACGGTGGTGTTCGACGGCACCGACATCTCCCAGCTGTCCCGCCGCCAGATGCGCCCGTTCCGGCGGCGCATGCAGATGATCTTCCAGGATCCGTACGGCTCCCTCAACCCCCGGCGCCGGGTGGGGTCGATCATCGGGGACCCCCTCGCCATCCACGGCGTGGCCGAAGGAGGCGACCGCAAGCGGCAGGTCCAGCGGCTGATGGAGCTGGTCGGCCTCAACCCCGAGCACTACAACCGCTTCCCGGCCGAGTTCTCCGGCGGTCAGCGCCAGCGCATCGGGGTGGCCCGGGCCCTGGCGCTGGAGCCCGACCTGGTGATCTGCGACGAGCCGGTGTCGGCCCTCGACGTCTCCATCCAGGCCCAGGTGATCAATCTGCTGGCCGACCTCCAGGACACCCTCGGGCTCACCTACGTGTTCATCGCCCACGACCTGTCGGTCGTCCGCCACGTCAGCGACCGGGTGGCGGTGATGTATCTGGGCAAGGTCGTCGAGATCGCGCCCCGCCACGACCTCTACGAGACACCCCGCCATCCGTACACCCGGGCCCTGCTCTCGGCGGTCCCGGTCCCGGACCCCGACCGGGCGGCCCGGCGCCGCCCCGTGGTGCTCGGCGGGGACGTGCCCTCTCCGATCGACCCCCCGAGCGGGTGCCGGTTCCGCACCCGGTGCCCCAAGGCCCAGGACATCTGCGCCCGGGAGGACCCCCCGCTGGTGCCCCGCCAGGGGGACGGGCCCGAGCACCGGGCCGCGTGCCACTTCCCCCTTGCCGACGGGGAGCAGCTGCCCGCCGTGCCGGTGGTGGTGAGCGGGTCCGCAAGCTCGTCGTCCCCGGAGGTCGGGACCCCGTGAGCCAGATGATCTCCGAGGTCGGCGGGCACGACGCCGAGGCCGTCGCCGCCGCCATCCCGGGCCGGATCATCGAGGGCCGCAGCCCCTGGCGGCTTGCCTTCGAGCGGCTCCGCCACGACCGGGTGGCCGTCGGCTCCATCGTCGTCATCGTGCTCATAGCCCTGATGGCCGTCCTGGCCCCCCTCGTGGCCCATCTGACCGGCCACGGCGCCAACACCCAGTACCGGTCGATCGGGGTGTCCCCGGAGGGCCTGCCCGTGGGCCCGGGCCACCACTTCCTCCTGGGCGCCGACGAGCTGGGCCGCGACATCCTGGTCCGGATCTTCTACGGGGCCCGGATCTCGCTGCTGGCGGGCGTGGTGGCGGCGGCACTGGCCACGGCCGGAGGAGTGGTGATCGGTCTGGCGGCCGGCTACCTCGGGCGGGTCGTCGACACGATCCTGTCGCGGTTCATGGACGCGGTCCTGTCGCTGCCCTACCTGGTGTTCGCCATCGCCCTTATCTCGGTGATAGGACCGAGCCTCCTGGTCACGATCGCGGTCATCGCCTTCTTCTCGTTCGCGGCCGTGGGCCGGATCGTGCGGGGCCAGGTCTTGTCCATCAGGGAGAAGGAGTACGTCGAGGCGGCCCGGGCCCTCGGGGCCGGGGACCTGCGGATCATGTTCGTCGACATTCTCCCGAACGTGCTCGCCCCGGTCATCGTCTACCTGACGCTGCTGATCCCCGCCTCGATCGTCTTCGAGGCCACGCTGTCGTTCCTCGGCCTCGGCATAAAGCTGCCGACGGCCAGCTGGGGGAACATGCTGGCCGGCTCGCTGAGCTACTACCAGGTCGCGTGGTGGTACGTGGTGTTCCCCGGTCTGGCCCTCCTGGCCACCACTCTCGCCTTCAACCTGCTCGGTGACAGCGTCCGGGACGCCTTCGACCCCCGCTACAACCGCCTGATGAACCGGCGCTCGGTGCTCACGGGCTCGGACCTGCCGCCGATCAGCGACGAGTACGCCCTCGACCCCGTGGTCGACCTGGGCCAGGGCCCGGGGTCATGAGCCGCTTCCTGGCCCGGCGCCTCGCCTTCGGGCTCATCGTCCTCTGGGCCGTGGGGACGGCCGTGTTCATCCTCTACTACCTGGCGCCCAACGATCCCGCCCAGCTCATCGCCGGCCGCCAGGCCACGCCTCAGACCGTCGCCGCCGTGCGCCGGTCCCTCGGGCTCGACAAGTCCCTGATCCACCAGTACGGGAGCTACTTCTGGCGCCTGCTGCAGGGCAACCTCGGGTACTCCTACCGCAACTCCGAGCCGGTGACCTCGATCCTGCGCCGCGACTTCCCGGTGACGGCCTCGCTGGCTCTCGGAGGCGCGGTGCTGTGGATGATCATCGGGGTCCTGTCGGGGGTACTGGCCGCCACCCGGCCCCGCTCGCTGGCCGACCGGACCGTGACCGGGGCGGCACTCCTGTTCTACTCCATGCCAGTTTTTCTGCTCGGCGAGCTCATGCTGCTCGTGTTCTTCGACCGCATGCACCGGGCCGGGTTCAGCTTCTTCACCGTGACCGGGTACGTCGGCCCGACCCAGAGCGTGGGGGAGTGGGCCCGCCACCTGATCCTGCCCTGGTTCTCGCTCGCTCTGGTGCAGGCGGCGCTGTACGCCCGGCTGACCCGGGGATCGATGCTCGACGTGATGGGGGAGGACTACATCCGCACGGCGCGGGCCAAGGGCCTCCGCGAGCGCCGGGTCGTCTACCGCCACGGCCTGCGCGCCGCCATCTCCCCGGTCGTCACCCAGTTCGGCATCGACCTGGGGACGCTGCTGGGCGGCGTGATCGTCACCGAGACGGTGTTCGGCCTGCCGGGCCTCGGCAAGCAGATCGTCGACTCCATCACCGGCCAGGACCTGCCCGTGATCATCGCCATCGTGATCCTGGCGTCCACATTCATCGTCGCGGCCAACATCGCGGTCGACGCCCTGTACGCCGTGCTAGATCCGCGGGTGCGCCTGACCTGACGGCGCGTCCCGGTCCTCGGTCACGGACCGGATCGGGGTGTAGGACGCGATGCCGGCCGCCACCAGCGCCGGCGCCTCCAGGCCCGGCAGCTGCACCTCGCGACAGACGGGACGGCCGTTCGATTCGACGGCGGTGACGGCGGCGCTCGAACCGCTGGCGTCCCAGCTGGGCGCGGCCACCAGCACGTCGAGCCCGCAGGACC
>DASUHN010000329.1 GCA_036273495.1 Acidimicrobiales bacterium
CCCCGACCACGGCCAGGTCCCCGGCGTCGCGGAGCATGTTGAACACCAGCGACTTGTCGATCTTGACCTCGTCCACCGGGAGCTTGGTCAGGCGGGACAGGGACGAGTAGCCGGTCCCGAAATCGTCGACCGACAACCGGACGCCCATGTCCGAGAGCTGCTCGAGGACGACGACGCTGCGCACCAGGTCGACCATCACCGTCGACTCGGTGATCTCCAGGGTGAGCTGGCGCGGGGGGACGCCGGTCTCCCGGAGGAGGCGGGACACCTCTTCGACCAGCTCGGGCTGGAGCAGGCTGCGCGCCGAGATGTTCACCGCCACGGTCAGCTCGAGGCCCCGGGCCGTCCACGCCGCTTGTTGGGTCAGGGCCCGGCGCAGCACCCAGCTCGTCACCGGACCGATCAGACCCGAGTGCTCGGCCATGGGGATGAACTCGTCGGGCGGGACCATGCCGTGCACAGGATGGTTCCACCGCAGCAGGGCCTCGACGCCGTAGACCAGCCCGGTCGTCAGGTCGGCCTTCGGCTGGTAGTAGAGGTCGAGAGCGTCCGAGGCGAGCGCCTGGCGAAGGTCGCCGACCAGTCCCAGCCGGCGGGTGCTGTGGTGGTCCTTGTCGGCGCTGTACTCGGCCACGTCGGCGTGGCTGCTCTTGGCGGAGTACATGGCGACGTCGGCCCGCTGCAGCAGCAGTGACGGCTTCTCCCCGTGGTCGGGGCAGACGGCCAGGCCGATGCTCGTGCGGAGCTGGAGGACCATGTCCTCGATGGCGAGCGGCTCCTGCACGACCTCGGCCATCATCCGGGCCAGCGGGAGGAAGCCCTCCTCGGGCTCGCGGGGCACGAGGATGGCGAACTCGTCACCGCCGAGACGGGTGACGAAGGCGGCGTCACCCACGGTCCGGGCCAGTCGGGCGCCCACGGCGACGAGCACGGCGTCACCGACGTCGTGGCCGAGGGTGTCGTTGATCTCCTTGAACTCGTCGAGGTCCATGAGGAACACGGCGAGGCGCTCGCCCGCCGACCTCGAGACCGTGGCCTCCCCCAGCCGCTGGGCGAAGAACGCCCGGTTCGGCAGGCCGGTCAGCGGGTCGTGGTACGCCTGGTGCTGCTTGGCGATGACCTCGGATCGCAGCTCCTCGACCAGCTGACCTCTCCGGAGGGCCACGCCCGCCGCCTGGGCCAGCGCCTCGAACAGCATCAGCTCGGAGTCGTCGAAGGGGTCCATGTCGGCCAGCCGGTCCGCCACCAACAGGACGCCGGCCACTCCGTCGTCACCGATGACCGGGGCTACGAGCGCGTCATGGAAGCCGTCCGCGGCCAGGGCCCGGCCGACCTCGTCCTTGGCGTTGCGGGGGGCCAGCAGGGCCCGGCCCACCGACAGGGCGATCGCCTCGAGCCCACCCGGTCGGGCGCTTCTCTCCGACGAGCTCCACGACTGGTTCATGAACGTGCGCTGGAAGCTGTCTCCGTCGGCCAGCAGGAGGGAGGCGTGCGAGGCGCGCAGGATGGTCCGGCACTGATCCAGGACCTGCTCGACCAGCTCGACGCTCGGCCGGACCGCGGCCACGTGGCCGGTGAAGTCGTAGAGCCGGACCAGGTTCGAGTACCGGCGGCGCAGACGGTGGTGGACGACGTGGACGACCCCGGCCACGGCCACCAGCAGGAGGATGGTCCACACCGCCCAGACGTTCACCCACAGGACCGTCACGCACACCAGCGCCAGCGCCGCCCCGGTTACGAGCACGGCCGGGGCGGCCAGCGCCAGCTCTTTCAGCATCCAGCCCGACGGCCGCCCGGCCGTCAGCCAGATGACCGCGAAGATGAAGGCGTCACCGATCACGCGCGTGACCGCTGCCGCGGCGATCAGCGCCAACCAGCCCCGGGGTGAGATCGGGGGCTCCCCGCCGATCAGACCGTGGGCCACGGCGACCGCGACCGCGGTGGTGAGCGCCCGGTCGGTCATGTTGAACGTCAGCTTCACGAGGGGCTGGCGGTCGCGGATCCCGTGGGAGACGAACGTGCTCACGACCCTGGCGACCACCAGGCCGACCGGAGAGCAGAACGCCAGGCCGACCATCAGGGGGACCTCGCTCAGGTGCACCGCCTGGCTCTGCTCCCGGAAATGGAAGTGGACCTGGGCCATGTCGGTGGCGAGACAGGCGAGGGCAATGGCCCACCACGGGATGTGCACCGAGCGGGCCAGGCCCCCGGGCCCGACCGGCATGGCGGCGATGGCGCCCGCCGTCACTCCCATCATCACGAGGATCAGCAGCCACGCCCGGCCCTCGCCGCCCACCCGCCGGCGGTGGCGCACCGCCTGGTACAGGCGCGCCGGGTCGAGGCCACGGCCCGGGAGGGCCGCGCGGCGCCCGGTGGGCGCCCGGTCGGCGGCGACGGTCATCGCATCAGTTCCTTTGGTCGGACCGGTCCCCAACGACCAGTTCCGACCAGGGAGGTCATCGGCATATCGGGCGTCGCGCTGGAGAATCGGGCCGCGAACGGGCCGGAAGGCCGCGATTCGCCCAGGAGGAACGCGGTCCGGGGACGGTCCCAAATGACGCCCAAATCCTTGGAAAATTCTTGGATCCGGGTCCGGCCGTCGTTACCCTCTCCTGCAAGATGCCGCGATCGCCAGCTGGGG
>DASUHN010000330.1 GCA_036273495.1 Acidimicrobiales bacterium
CTGTAGGGGCGGAGGAACCGCAAGGTCGACGCTCTCCGGGGCTCTGGGGAGCATCCAGTCAATCATTTATTACTAAACAGATCAACTTTTGCGGGTTTTTAGGCCCGGCGACGCCGCCGGGGCCGGGCTACAGGGCCAGGCGGGACACCGGCAGGCCGCTCACACGGGGCGCGACCAGGCGCGACACCGCCGCCGCCAGCCCCATCCCCACGGCGCCGGCGCCGTCGGTGGCCGCCCCGATCGGACCGGGAAGAGCCCGGCCGGGCACGAGCGAGGGCGCCCGGCGCAGCCGGTACTCCCGCCGGAGGCGTCCCGGCAGCAGGTCGGCCGTCACCGCCTCGAGGATCGGAGCCGCCAGCAGCCCCAGCGCTCCCCCGGCCCGGCCGGACAGGGGCGGGCGGAGCACGTGGCGGGCGATGGAGCGGGCGTCCCGGCCCACCTCGACGGTTGCCGCCATCTCGTCCACGTAGGCGCGGAAGGACGGGAGGTCCGGGGGAACGAGGTCGTCGGGGATCCTGAAGGCGGCCGCCAGCAGCAGGCTCTCCTCGTAGAAGCGGTCCCGGTCGGCCCGGCCGAGCAGGCCCAGGTAGCGCCGGTCGACGGTCAGGGCGGTGTCGACCAGGGTGGCGTGCACCCAGAGGGTGAGGGCCGGGTCCAGGGCCGAGTAGTGCTCGCCGGCCCCGGTGGTCCCGTTCACGCGGCGGTGGCGGGCGGCGAGACCCTCGAGGGCCCGGGCGGATCGGGCCGCGGACCCGAAGGCGATGCGGTCCATCGTCCGCATCGTCCGCACCAGCCGGCCGAAGGGGTCGGACGCGAACTGCGAGTGGTCGGCCACCCCCGCCGCCACCTTGGGGTGGGCCACCTGCATGAGGATGGCCCGGGGCCCGCCGAGGAGCAGGGCCGGGTGCATGAGGAGCCGGGCCGAGACCGTGCCCCGGCCGAGGAGGGCGTCAGGACGCGGGTAGCCGGAGGGCGCCACCGCGACCAGGCTAAGGGGTGGCCCGTCGGGCCCGGGCGGACGCCCGTGCTCCGCCACTCGCCGTGGCCGCGTAGGGAAGGGGCGCCCGCAAGCCGGCGTCAGGCGAGGCGCGTGCCTCCGGCTCCCCCGGGGCGGGGCGTCCTGACGGTCACGGCCAGGCCGGCCCGTTCCAGAGCCCGGACCAGCCACCACCCCGGGTCGATCTGGCCCCGAGTCAGGCCGAGGCGGGCCGAGCGGGGGAACCCGTGGTGGTTGTTGTGCCAGCCCTCGCCGAAGGTCAGCACGGCCACGACCCAGTTGTTCCTGCTGCGGTCGCGCGTCTCGTAGGGACGGCGCCCGAAGAGGTGGCAGACCGAGTTGACGCAGAAGGTGGCGTGGTGGAACAGGAAGATCCGCAGGAGGCCGCCCCACATGAGCGCCTCGACCGCGCCTCCGAGCGTCCCCCGCACCAGCCAGCCCACCCCGAACGGGACCAGCAGCGACACCAGGACCCACACCAGGTACAGCCGATCGATGGTGCGGATCAGCGGGTCCTCGAACAGGTCCCGGCCGTAGATCTCGCCCCGCTCCATGCCCTTGGTAACGAACATCCAACCGACGTGGGAGTGGAAGAAGCCCACCAGCGCGCCGCGCACCCCGCCCCCGGAGGTGTGCGGAGAGTGGGGATCACCCGGGCGGTCGGCGAAGGCGTGGTGCTTGCGGTGGTCGGTCACCCACTGCGTCACCGGCCCCTGCAGGGTGATCGACCCGAGGACGGCCAGGCCGGTCCGCACCGCCGGCCCGGCAACGAAGGCCCGGTGGCTGAACAGCCGGTGGAAGCCCACCGTCACTCCCAGGCCCCCGGCGGCGTACAGACCCACGAGGAGCGCGACGTCGACGACCCGGACTCCCGATCCCCACAGCTGCACGAGGGCCACGACCAGCCCGATCGGGGGCACCAGCACCGCCACGAGCGTGATCAGACGGCTCACGAGTCCGGTGCGCGACCGCACCGTCCCGACCGCGGTGGCCGCCCCGACGGCCGGGACCGTGGGCGCGGCGGGTGCCGTGACAGGCGTGGTCGCGGGTGCGGGGAAGGTGGTGGCCATCGCTCCTCAAGGCGGGACGGGGAACTGCCGAACCGAGGTTATCCGGGAGCCGATCCGGCGAGAACATCCCTGCTCGGATTCGCGCCACAATGTGGCCCCGGCTTCGAGTCGGAATCCCGGCGGAACCGGAGCGGAATGGAGAGGCCATGCTTCAGGGGAGCTTCGACACCTTCGACTTCGCCGAGGTCCTCGGGGTCCTGGCCCAGAAGCACCAGACCGGCAAGCTGAGGCTTCACTCCGGACTGGCGTCGGTGGACCTCTACCTGGCCGGGGGCAGGCTGGTCCACGCCGAGTCCGTCGACCACGGCTCGCCCCCCCGGGTGGCGGCCAGCCGCAGCCGCCTCGAGGAGGCGTGCTTCGAGGTCCTGCGATGGGACCACGGCTCCTTCGAGTTCCATCCCGGGCTTGCTCCTCAGTCCCCCCGCGGCCTGGACGCGTCGGTCGACTCGGTGCTCGAGGGGGCCCGGAAGCGGCTGGAGGTCTGGGATCGGGTCGAGTCGATCATCCCGTCGATGGACGTGCAGCCCCGGCTGGCGCGCGAGCTCGGGTCGCGGGAGGTCGTGATCGACCAGCAGGCGTGGCGGGTACTGGCCGCCATCGACGGTCGCCGGACGGTGGGGGCGCTGGCGCGCGTGCTGTCGATCAGCGCCTTCGAGCTGTGCCAGCTCCTCAGCCGGATGGTCAACGACGGCCTCGTCGAGGTCAACCAGCGTCCCAAGGTGGCCATCGCTCCTCCGGTGGCGGCGCGGAGCAGCGGCCGGGTGCGCGTCGACTCGTCGTCGGTGAGCGGGGACTCCCCGGGCCGGGCGGGCGCCGAGGCGGCCGGCGGGGAAGACGACGCTGACACCGACGAGCACGAGGGGGAGAAGGTCAAAGCCTCCTCCGCCATGCGTGTGGCGTCGCGGTTCCGCCTGCGCCCGATCGGAGGCTGAGGCAGCATCTGGCCCATGGCCGGGCCGATGCGGGACATCAGAGTCGTCGAGATCGGGGTGTGGGTGGCGGGGCCTTCGGCCGGGGCCATCCTCTCCGACTGGGGAGCCGAGGTGGTGAAGGTCGAGCCGCCCAACGGTGACCCCTACCGCTGGATCTTCGGGGTCCGCCGCCCCAACGGCGAGCCCGTCCTCAACGCCGCCTTCGAGTACGACAACCGGGGCAAGCGCAGCCTGGCCCTCGACATCGAGTCCGAAGACGGCCGCCGCATCGTGGCCCGGCTCCTGGAGCGGGCCGACGTGTTCATCACCAACATGCGAACGAAGGCCCTGCAGCGTTGGGGCCTCGACCACGAGACGCTCTGCGCCGCCCACCCCCGGCTCGTCTACGCCAGCGTGACCGGCTACGGCACCGAGGGACCCGAGAAGGACCGGGCCAGCTACGACTTCGGGGGGTTCTGGGCCCGCTCCGGCATCGCCGCGGCCCTTACCCAGGCGGGCACCCCGCCGCCGGCCCAGCGGGGCGGCATGGGGGACCACACCACCGCGTCGGCGCTGGCGGGCGGGATCGCCGCCGCCCTGTTCGAGCGGGAGCGCACCGGTCGGGGGCAGTGGGTGTCGACGTCGCTGTTCCGGGCCGGACTGTTCGTGCTGGGCTGGGACACGAGCATGGCCCTGCGCTCGTTCCCGATGCCGGTCGGGTACGCGCGTGAGCGGGCGGTCAACCCCGCCTTCAACTCGTACCAGGACAGCGAGGGACGGTGGTTCTGGCTGTTGGGCCTCGAGGGGGACCGGCACTGGCCGGCGCTGGTCCGGGCGGTGGAGCGGCCCGACCTGGCCGAGGACCCCCGCTACTCGTCGCTCGCGGTGCGCATCCAGAACGCGGGAGAGCTGATCTCCCTCTTCGACGGCATCTTCGCCACCCGGACCCTGGCCCGATGGGCCGAGGCGTTCGACCGGGAGGACGTGTGGTGGGCGCCGGTGCAGACAACCGAGGAGGTGCTGACCGATCCCCAGGCCGAGGCCGCCGGGGCGTTCGTCGAGGCGCCGGTTCCCGAGGGCACGGCGCGGGTGCTGGCGTCACCCGTCGACTTCTCGGTGACCCCGTGGGAGGTGCGGGCGCCCGTCCCCGAGCTGGGCCAGCACACCGAGGAGGTGCTGCTCGAGCTCGGCTACGAGTGGGAGGCCATCATCGCCATGAAGGAGGCCGGGGTCATCCCCTGACGGCGCCCCGGCGCGACCGGGCTCAGCCCGACGCCGCCAATCCGGTCGGACACGCCACCCCGGTACCCCCGAGCCCGCAGTAGCCGTTGGGGTTGGCCGCCAGGTACTGCTGGTGGTACGGCTCGGCGTAGTAGAAGGGGCCGGCGTCGGCGATCTCGGTCGTGATGGTGCCGTAGCCGGCCGCCGACAGCTCCTTCTGGAACATCCGCTCCGACTCCTCGGCCTGGCGTCGCTGGTCGTCGTCGAAGGTGTAGATGGCCGACCGGTACTGGGTCCCGAGGTCGTTGCCCTGGCGCATGCCCTGGGTCGGATCGTGGCTCTCCCAGAACACCCGCAGCAGGTCCTGGTAGCTGACCCGCTTCGGGTCGAAGACGACCAGGACCACCTCGGCGTGGCCGGTCGACCCGCTGCAGACCTCCTCGTAGGTGGGATTCGGCGTGAACCCCCCGGCATATCCGACGGCCGTGGTCAGCACCCCGTCGAGGACCCAGAACTTGCGCTCGGCGCCCCAGAAGCAGCCCATGCCGAACACGGCCCTCTCGCTGTCCACGGGAAAGGGGGGCGCCAGGGCGCTGCCCAGCACCAGGTGGTCGTCGGAGACGGGCATGGCCTGGTCGCGACCGGGCAGGGCCCGGTCCGGGCTGACCATCTGGCTCTTGCGGGAGTTGAACATGTGGAGGTCCTCCTGGGTCCTCACGGTAGAACGCCGGAGCGTGCCCTCTCGTTCCCGGGGGCCACCCGGGTAGGTTCCTGCGGTGGCCGACCAGCCCAGCTTCATCATCACCCACCTGATCGACGGCCTCCGGGACGTCCTGCCCGCGCCCGAGCAGGCCCGGCTGGGTCCCTACCAGGCCCGCGCCGCCACCGCCGGGGCGGACGAGACCGCCGAGTGGCACCGGGCCTATCGCTGTGCCCGGTGGGCGGCCGACGTGGTGTCCACCCCCGCCCACACCGGGCTGACCGGTGAGCTGCGGCGGGTGCTCGAGGTGGTGAAGCAGGTCGAGGAGACCGTCGGCGGCCAGATCAGCAACTTCTTCGAGCTGCCCTACCGCCAGGCCCTCTCCCCGAAGATGGAGGCCGAGCTGACCTGGATCTACGAGGCCGTCCACGTGGCCGAGACGGTGGCGGGGAAGGTGGGCTGGGACGCCGTCGGCTGGCAGGGCCTGCTCGACGACGTGCTGGCCATTCCCCCGCAGGGGCAGGCTCCGCCGAGCTAGGCCGGGCAAGCGGGGATCGTCGCAGGCCGGGCCCACGATGGGTACCGTGACCGGCACCGGGGGCGTACCTCAGTGGTCAGAGGACTCGACTCATAATCGAAGTGTCGCAGGTTCGATCCCTGCCGCCCCCACTACCCGGGGCTTGCTCCGGGGGAGAGACTCGAACTCTCAACAACACGGTTAACAGCCGCGTGCTCTGCCGATTGAGCTACCCCGGAAGATGACCGCAGGCTAGCAACCGGTGACCGGGGCGCCCAACAATCCCGCCACCAACCCCATCACGCCCCGATGGGTGCGGCTGCAGCAGTAGTGGACGGCGATGCACCCGAACTCATGCTTGGCCTTCTTGATGGCTGGATCGGGTTCTGCGCGATAGGGCTTGATGAACTGACCCGGTGGTATTCGGGTGATCCTGCTCCAGTACAGGATGGCCTCCTCGAGGTCCAGGCCTTGGTGCAGATACAGATGTGCTCGGAGCCGGGACTCGTCGATGTCGAAGAAGGCTCGCAGCCACAGGCAGAACATCTCGATGAGACGAGGATCGGTGTTGGTCAGCTTGACCTTGCCGTCCCCCTTCCCGCCCTCCCCGGCATACAGCATTGCCCCCGCCACCAGAAGCTCCCGCTCGGACAACTCGCCGATCCGCCGACGGCCCTCCTCCATCAGCTCCGCGATCTCGGCGGCCTTACGGCGCTGCAGGACGTTCGGGCCACGACGCCGGGCCCCGGTGCGGGCCGGCCGTGCCTCGAACGGCACGTCCCTGGTCCACAGCGACACCGACGACTTGGACACCCCGAGCTCGGCGGCGATGGCGTTCATCGTCCACCCCCGGGCCCGCAGGGCCCGGGCCGCCTCCCGCTCGCCGACCTTGCCCCGGTAGCCCACGAATGGATGTTCGCAACCGAATGTGACATCGGTGCCAGATTCGCCCATCCAAACCCTGGTGACGGGCCGGAGAACAGGGTATGAACAGGGGATGAGATTTCGCGCCGGGATCGTGATAGGGGCAGGAGTCGGTTATTACCTCGGCGCCATGGCGGGGCGGGAGCGCTACGAGCAGCTGAGCTCCTTCGTCCGGCGGGCGCGGGGATCCGACACCTTCGACACCGTCGAGAAGAAGGCCCGGGCCGTGCTGGACCTCGGCATGGAGCGGGCCCGGGACGCGGTCGAGGCGAAGATGGGGAACGGCTCCGAGCCCGACCTGGTCCTCAACTGACCGGCTGGCGCCGGTAGAGACGGGGCGCCGGGCGAGCCGGCGCCGGGGCGGCTACTCCTCGTCGAGGTAGTC
>DASUHN010000331.1 GCA_036273495.1 Acidimicrobiales bacterium
GGTCGTCGACGGGGCGGAGCTGGCCGACGTCGGCCACGGGCGCAGGCTGGCCCGGGCGGCGGTCGGGGCCCCCGGAGGCCCGCCGGTGGGGACCGGCCCGTGGGCGGTGGTCGACCGGGCGGGGAACCTGGTCGCGGTGTACGAGGCCGGATCGGCGGCCGACGACCTCCTGCGGGCGGCGGTGGTCCTGGCGCCGGCCTGACGGCGGCGGTCCCCTCCGTGGGGCCGCCTAACGTCAGGTCGTGGAGGTCCTGGCCGACTCCGATCCCTGTCCCGAGCTGACCCACGGCTCGATCGTCACCATCGGCGCCTACGACGGGGTCCACGTGGGCCACCGGGCCGTCATCGCCGAGGTGCGGGCCCGGGCCGCCGCCCAGGGCTGCGCCAGCGTGGTCGTCACCTTCGACCGCCATCCCGCCCAGGTCGTCCGTCCCGAGAACGCCCCTCTGCAGCTCACCGACCTCGACCAGAAGCTCGACCTGCTGGCGGCCACCGGGGTCGACTACACGGTGGTGGTGCGGTTCGACCGGGAGCGGTCCAACGAGTCCGCCGACCACTTCGTGTCCGAGACCCTCGTGGGATGTCTGCGGGCCCGCTGCGTGGTGGTGGGCCACGACTTCCACTTCGGCCACCAGCGGGGCGGGAGCGTGGCCCTGCTCTCGCAGATGGGCAGCCAGCTGGGCTTCGACGTCATCGGGATGCACCTGGTCGGGGGCGGCGGGGATGGCCCGGCGGTCTCGTCCACCCGGATCCGGGGGCTGCTGGCCGAGGGGGAGGTGGAGGAGACCGCCGCCCTGCTGGGGCGGCCCCACGAGGTGCGCGGGACCGTCGAGGAGGGGGACCGGCGGGGCGGCAGCACCCTGGGGTACCCGACCGCCAACGTCATGGTCCCCCCCGAGATCCTCCTGCCCGCCGACGGCGTCTACGCCGGGTGGTACGGCCGGCCCGACGGCAGCGTGCTCCCTGCCGCGGTGTCGCTCGGGCGGCGGCCCACCTTCTATCCGGACGGGGGCCCTCGTCTGCTGGAGGCCCACGTCCTCGACTTCTCCGGCAACCTCTACGGGGAGTCGGCCCGGGTACGGTTCGTGGCCCACGTCCGGAACCAGGAGCGCTTCGACTCCGCCGAGGCCCTGATGGCCCGTATGGCCCGGGACGTCGAGGTGGTCCGGGAGCGCCTGCGGGGATCCCGGAGCGGGGGCGGCTGCTAGTCTCGGGGCCAAGATGTCCCCCGACAAGACCGCCACCATCGAGGCCAACCGGCTGCATCCGAGCGACACCGGATCACCCGAGGTGCAGGTGGCGATCCTCACGGAGCGCATCAATCACCTGACCGAGCACCTCAAGGCCCACAAGGGTGATCACCACACCCGGCGGGGGCTCATGAAGCTGATCGGTCGGCGGCGCCGGCTGCTCGACTACGTGCGGGACAACGATGTCCAGCGTTACCGCACGCTGATCGCCAAGCTCGGCATCCGTCGCTAGAGGTCGCTGTACCAGGCCGGGCGGCCGTCGGGTCAGCTGCCAGTCGCCGGTCACCGAGTCCCGCCACGCTGCGCGGACGGGTGGCCGCCGACTGGGAACTGGCCGGGCCGCCCCGACCCAAGAGCCTGCCCCGGAGCCGGGGTGGGAGGGACTTGCCCCGCTGGGCGGGGCAGGAGGGAGTTGTTAATGGCTGAGCCCGTCAGTGGTTCCGGGGCCGGCGTCGCGTCCCAACCGATCCGCGTCTCGGCGCCGATCAGCGGGACCGACAAGACGCTGTCCTTCGAGACCGGCCTGTTGGCCCCGCAGTCGCAGGGGGCGGTGGTGGGGCGCATCGGGGACACGATGGCGCTGCTCACCGCCAACGCCGAGAAGACGGTGCGGGAGGGGATCGACTTCTTCCCCCTCACGGTCGACATCGAGGAGCGGCGCTATGCCGCCGGCATCATCCCCGGCTCGGTGTTCCGGCGGGAGGGACGGCCCTCCGACGAGGCCATCCTCACCTGCCGGCTGATCGACCGGCCGCTGCGGCCCAGCTTCGCCGACGGCTACCGCAACGAGACCCAGGTCATCGGCACCATCCTCGGCGCCGACATGGAGAATCCTCACGACGTCCTGTGCATCAACGCCGCCAGCGCCGCCCTGATGCTCTCGGGGATCCCGTTCCAGGGCCCGATCGGCGCCGTGCGCATCGCCTGGATGGCGGAGGGCCGCTGGCATCCGCATCCGACGTACCAGGAGGGTGACGACTCGGCGTTCGAGCTGGTCGTGGCCGGGCGCCTCACCGACGACGGCAGCGACGTGGCCATCATGATGGTGGAGGCCGGCGGCACCGAGAAGTCCTGGGAGCTGTACCAGGAGGGCGCCCCGCACGTCACCGAGCAGGTGCTGGCCCAGGGCCTCGACGACGCCAAGCGGTGGATCCGCGAGTCGATCGAGCTGCAGCTCGAGCTGGTCGAGAAGGCCGGAGTCCATTCCCCGATCCCCTACGAGCCCCAGGTCGACTACCAGCCCGACGTCTACTCCAGGGTCGAGGCCCTGGGCGCGGACCGACTGGGCCGGGCGGCCGTCATCGCCGACAAGACCGAGCGCAACGAGGCCACCGAGTCCGCCTCGGCGGCCATCCGCCAGGAGCTGGCCGGGGAGTTCGCCGGGCGGGAGGCCGAGGTCAAAGCGGCCGTGCGCTCACTCACCAAGGCCCTGGTCCGGCGGCGCATCGCCAACGAGGGTCTGCGCATCGACGGCCGGGGGCCGCGGGACATCCGGCCGCTGTCGGCCCAGGTGGGCGTGCTGCCGACCGTGCACGGCTCGGCGCTGTTCCAGCGGGGGGAGACCCAGGTCCTCAACGTCACGACGCTCGGGATGCCGCGCATGGCCCTGGACATCCTGCTGCGCGACAGCCTGACCCCCGACGACCGCAAGCGCTACATGCACCACTACAACATGCCCCCGTTCTCCAACGGGGAGACGGGCCGGGTCGGCGGCACCAAGCGCCGCGAGATCGGCCACGGCCTCCTGGCGGAGCGGGCCCTGCTGCCCGTCGTCCCCCCCGAGGACGAGTTCCCCTACGCCCTGCGACTGGTGTCCGAGGTCCTCTCGTCGAACGGATCGACGTCGATGGCGTCGGTCTGCGGGTCGTCGATGTCGCTGATGGACGCCGGGGTGCCGATCAAGGCCCCGGTGGCCGGCATCGCCATGGGCTTGGTCTACGCCGAGGGCAAGTACACGACGCTCACCGACATCCTCGGTGCCGAGGACGCCTTCGGGGACATGGACTTCAAGGTGGCGGGCACGGCCGACTTCGTCACCGCCCTGCAGCTCGACACCAAGATCGACGGGCTCCCCGCCGAGGTGCTGGCCCAGGCTCTGGAGCAGGCCCGCGAGGCGCGCCTCACGATCCTCGAGGTGATGCGCGGCGCCATTTCCGAACCCCGGCCGACGGTGCGCGAGACCGCCCCCAAGATCGTGTCCTTCGAGATCCCGATGGACAAGATCGGGGAGGTGATCGGGCCCAAGGGCAAGGTCATCAACACCATCCAGCAGGAGACCGGAGCCGACGTCAACGTGGACGACGACGGTGTGATCGGGACGGTCACGATCGGGGCCAAGGAGTCGGCGGCGGTCGACGAGGCCCGGCGGCGGATCGAGCTGATCCTCGATCCCCCCAAGGCCGAGGTGGGGGCGGTCTACACCGGCCGGGTGGTGAACATCACCAAGTTCGGTGCGTTCGTCAACATCCTTCCCGGCCGGGACGGCCTGGTCCACATCTCCAAGCTGGGTCGGGGCCGGCGGGTGGAACGGGTCGAGGACGTCGTCGACCTCGGCGACGAGCTGTCCGTGCGCGTCGACGACATCGACCCTCAGGGCAAGGTGTCGCTCTCTCTGGTGGGCGCCGACGACGGAGCCGGGGCCGACGGCGCTCCCGACGGGGGCGGCCGGTCGGGCGGGGGCCGGGAGCCACGGGGCCAGTCCGAGCGCGCCCCGAGCTCCGAGGAGGTCGTCTCGTTCGAGGACAGCTTCGACCGGGAGCTCAAGGAGACCTTCGGGGACCTCGGTCCCAGCAGCGGGGTCGGGGCCGGCGGCGGCCGGGGGGACAGGGGTGACCGCCCCGGAGGCGGTGACCGCGGCCCGCGGCGCAACCCCCGCCGCGGCCGGGGCTGACGCGGACGGGACTCCCGCACCTCCCACCCGGACCGTGATTCGCACCACGCGGCTCGACAACGGCATCCGGGTGGTGACCGAGTCGATGCCGCACGTCTCGTCGGTGGCGGCCGGGTTCTGGGTCGGGACCGGCAGCCGGGACGAGCCGTCGCGGCTGGCCGGGGCGTCCCACTTCCTCGAGCATCTCCTGTTCAAGGGAACGCCCACCCGCACCGCGGCGGAGATCGCCGAGGCGGTCGACGCCGTCGGCGGGGACATGAACGCCTTCACCACCAAGGAGTACACGGCCTTCTACGTGCGCGTCCTCGGGGAGAGCCTGGATCTCGGCCTGGACATCCTGTCCGACGTGATGTGGGACCCGGCGTTCCGGCCCGACGAGGTCGAGGCCGAGCGCCAGGTGATCGTGGAGGAGATCCTCATGCACTCCGACGAGCCGTCGGAGCTCGTCCACGACCGCCTCCTCGAGGGTCTGTTCCCGGGCCATCCGCTCGGTCGGGACGTGCTCGGGGACGAGGAGTCGATCGCCGCCATGCAAGTGGACGAGATCAGGTCGTTCCACCAGGACCACTACCGCCCGGGGAACATCGTCGTGGCGCTGGCGGGCCGCCTCGAGCACGACGAGGTGGTCGCAGGCATCTCCCGGAGGTTCTCCGGGGTTCCGGGCGGGGAGGCTCCCGGGCGCGTGGCGCCGGAGGTATCCACCGTCCCCGTCGTGCTCACCAACCGGCCCACCGAACAGGCGCACGTGGTCCTGGGCGTGCCCACGTTCGGGCGCCATGACGAGGACCGCTTCTGCCTGGCGGTGCTGGACCACGTGCTCGGAGGCGGCCTGTCCAGCCGCCTGTTCCAGGAGATCCGGGAGCGCCGGGGCCTCGCCTACTCGGTGTACTCGTACCGCACGACGTTCGACGACGCGGGCGTGCTGGCGTTCTATGCCGGGACGGCGCCGGCGCGCGCCCGGGAGGTCCTCGATCGGATGGTCGGGGAGCTGAGCAAGGTCACCTCCGAAGGGGTCACCGAACGCGAGGTGGCGGTGGCCAAGGGCCACATCCGGGGGGAGACCGCCCTCTCGCTCGAGGACTCGGCCGCCCGCATGAGCCGGGTGGCGCGCAGCGAGATGCTCCACGGAGAGGTGATGGACGTCGACGACGTGCTGGCGCGCATCGAGGCGGTGACAGCAGAAGACGTGGGCCGGGTGGCGACCCGGCTGCTCGGCGTCGAGCCGGTGCTGGCCGTGGTCGGACCGTTCGAGGCGGGGGACTTCCCCCCGCTCGACCGCTCCGCCATGGGGGTGGCGTGACGGGCGCGGTCAGGGTCGCCGTGTTCGGGGCCGGGGGCCGGATGGGCTCCACGGTCTGCCGGGCGGTCGCGGCCGATCCCGACCTCGAGCTGGTGGCGGCGGTCGACCCGTCCTACGCCGGGCTGGACCTGCTCCAGGTGGCGGGGGTGGAGGCGGCGGGGATGCTGGTGGCGCCCGACCCGTCCGAGCTCTCCCGGGCCGGTGCGGTAGTGGCGGTGGACTTCACCCGGCTGGACTCGGCCATCGAGAACGCCCGCTGGTGCTCGGCGGCCGGGGTGCACGCCGTGGTCGGGACCAGCGGGTTCGGTCCCGAGCAGCTGGCCCAGCTGCACCGGTTGTTCCCCACCGGGGGCCGGGCCCACTGTCTCGTGGCGGCCAACTTCGCCATCGGGGCGGTGTTGGCCATGCGGTTCGCCGAGATGGCGGCGCCGTGGTTCGAGACGGCGGAGGTGGTCGAGCTGCACCACGACGGCAAGGTCGACGCGCCCTCGGGAACGGCCATGGCCACTGCCGAGCGGATGGGCTCGGCCCGCCGGGCGGCGGGGAGGGAGTGGGCGCCCGACCCCACCCGGGACCTGGCCCTGGACGGGGCGCGGGGCGGCGCCCACGAGTCGGGCGTGAGGATCCACGCCGTGCGCTTGCGCGGGCTGGTGGCCCACCAGGAGGTCCTGCTCGGGACCACCGGGCAGACTCTGTCGATCCGCCACGACTCTTACGACCGGGAATCGTTCATGCCCGGGGTCGTCCTGGCCGTCAAGGCGGTCGGGAACCGCCCCGGCCTCACGGTCGGCCTCGACGCCGTGCTCGGGTTCCCGGCGGCGGACGGGTGAGTTTTGCGGATCCCGGCGGCTGACCCGGGCTGAGACACGAGGGGGCACCGATGCAGGGTCTGATGCAGGACTTTCCGTTGACGATCGACGCGCTGTTCCGACGTGCCGAGGGGGTGTTCGCGGACAGGAGCGTGGCCGACAGCACCGGGGGCGGGGCCGTCCGGCAGGTGGCCTACGGGACGTGGGCGGAGCGGACCCGGCGCCTCGGCGGGGTGTTGGACCGGCTCGGCATCAGCCCCGACGGCCGGGTGGCCACCTTCGGGTGGAACAGCCTGCGGCACCTCGAGCTCTATTTCGCCGCTCCGTGCACCGGGCGGGTGTTGCACACGTTGAACATCCGCCTGTTCGCCGACCAGCTCACCTACATCGCCAACCACGCCGAGGACGAGGTCGTGTTCGTCGACCGCAGCCTGATCGGGCAGCTGTGGCCGCTGGTCGACCAGCTCGAGACCGTGCGCCAATACGTGGTGATGGACGACGGGGCGGGGGACGTGCCCGACGATCCGCGCATCTCCGATTACGAGGAGCTGCTGGCCGAGGCCGACCCGGTCGAGTTCCACGTCGAGGACGAGGGCCAGGCGGCGTCGATGTGCTACACGTCGGGCACCACGGGCAACCCCAAGGGGGTCGTCTACTCGCACCGGTCGGTGGTGCTGCACTCGATGGCCGCGCTGATGGTCGACGGCCTCGGG
The DNA here is from genome assembly GCA_036273495.1 of Acidimicrobiales bacterium. Classification (NCBI taxonomy): domain Bacteria; kingdom Bacillati; phylum Actinomycetota; class Acidimicrobiia; order Acidimicrobiales; species Acidimicrobiales bacterium. The sequence continues at coordinate 6,963 of DASUHN010000331.1, forward strand.
GTCGGGGAGTCCGACATCGTGTTCCCAGTCGTGCCCATGTTCCACGCCAACGCGTGGGGCCTGTGCCAGGCCGCGGTCATGGCCGGGGCGGCCCTGGTGTTCCCGGGGCGGGACCTCTCGGCGCAGAACGTGGCCGACCTGATGGTGGAGCAGGGCGTCACCCTGGCCGCCGGCGTGCCGACCATCTGGATGGGGGTGCTCCCTCTGCTGGAGGGCCGGGACACGTCGCGCCTGCGCACGATCGTGTGCGGAGGGTCGGCCGTCCCCCGGGCCCTGTCCGAGGCCTACCGGGAGAAGATCGGCCTTCCGATCCTGCAGGCGTGGGGAATGACCGAGACCAGCCCGCTGGCGTCGGTGTGCCGGATCAGGAGCGGTCTGGCCGGTCGTCCCGAGGACGAGCTGGCCGACCTGCGCGCCACCCAGGGCCTGCCGATCCCGCTGGTGGAGGACCGCATCGTCGAACCCGACACCCTGGACGGCCTGCCGTGGGACGGCAAGACGAGTGGTGAGCTCCAGGTGCGGGGTCCGTGGATCGCCCGCACCTACTACAACGACGCCCGCGCCGCCGACTCGTTCACGCCCGACGGCTGGCTGCGCACGGGGGACGTGGCCACCATCAGCCCCGAGGGCTACATCCATCTCGTCGACCGCACCAAGGACCTGATCAAGTCGGGGGGGGAGTGGATCTCGTCGGTCGAGCTCGAGAACGAGCTGATGGCCCATCCGGACATCGCCGAGGCGGCGGTGATAGCGGTGGCCCACGAGAAGTGGGTGGAGCGGCCGCTCGCCTGTGTGGTGGTCCGCCCCGGCGCCGAGCTGACCAAGGAGGAGGTCATCGCCTTCCTCGAGCCCCGCGTCGCCAAATGGTGGCTGCCCGACGACGTCGTGTTCATCGACGAGGTGCCGAAGACGTCGGTGGGCAAGTTCTCCAAGAAGGACCTGCGCGACCGCTTCTCCGGTCACCGCCTGCCCTGACGGGGCCCGCTGGTAGGGTCGCGGCCCGGTGGCCCACCGTTCGGATCCCCGCCTCCGCGTCCTCCACGCCCTGCGGCTCAAGGGGTTCGCCGACGCCGCCACCGTGGGGGTGAGCGCCGGCCTCGACCCGGCCGCCGCCTCGGCCCGACTCGATCACCTCCAGGCCGAGGGCATGGTGACGTTCCGCACCGGGCGGCGCCCGGGCTGGGCCCTCACCACCGCCGGCCGCGAGGAGCACCGCCGGCGGGTCGCCTCCGACCTGGAGGCCGCCCGGTGCCGGGACGCGGTCCACGATGCCTACGAGGCCTTCCTCCGGCTCAACGCCGAGCTCCTGGCCGCCTGCACCGCCTGGCAGCTGCGCGAGATCGACCACCGGCAGGTGGCCAACGACCATTCCGATCCCGCGTACGACGGGGCGGTCCTCAGCCGGCTGCAGCGGGTCGACGAGAGCGTCCGGACCCCGTGCGCGGCGCTGGCGGCATGCATGGAGCGGTTCTCGTGCTATCGCCCCCGCCTGGACGAGGCGCGCGCGCGAGTGGAGGAGGGAGAGGCCGAGTGGTTCACCCGGCCCGACCTGGACTCCTACCACTCGGTCTGGTTCGAGCTGCACGAGGACCTGTTGACCACGCTGGGCCTCGAGCGGGCCACCGAGTCCGAGCGGCTGCTGACCGGGACGGAGCCGTGAGCCGCCCCAGCCGCTTCGGCTCGGTCCTCACCGCCATGGTGACGCCGTTCGACGACGACGGAAACCTCGATCTCGACGGGGCCGTGGCCCTGGCCCGCTGGTTGGCGGACCACGGCAGTGACGGGCTGGTGATCGCGGGCAGCACCGGTGAGGCCACCGCCCTCTCGGACGACGAGAAGCGGGACATGTGGCGCGCCGTGGCCGACGCCGTCACCATTCCGGTCGTGGCCGGCTCGGGCACCGCCGACACGCGCCACTCGGTTGAGCTGACCCAGGCGGCCGAGGCGGCCGGGGTGGCCGGGATCCTGGCCGTGACCCCGTACTACAGCCGCCCCCCGCAGGCCGGCATCGAGGCCCACTTCCGTGCCGTGGCCGCCGCCACCCGTCTCCCGGTGCTGGTCTACGACATACCGATACGGGCCGGACGCAAGCTCGGCCACGACCTGCTCGTGCGCCTGGCCCACGAGGTCCGCAACGTGGTCGGGGTGAAGGACGCATCCGGGGATCCGGCGGCCACCGCCCGACTGGTGGCCGACGTGCCCGAGGACTTTGACGTGATCTCCGGGGAGGACGTCCTCACCCTGGCCCTGCTGGCGGTGGGCGCGCGCGGGGTCATCAGCGTCGAGTCCCACTGGGCCGGGAGGCCGCTCGCGCGGATGATCGCCGCCTTCCGGGACGGTCAGGTCGACGAGGCCCGCCGCCTCAACGCCCGGCTGATCCCGTCGCACACCTTCCAGTCGGGGGACCTCGCTCCCAACCCGGTCCCCACCAAGGCGATGTTGCGCGTGCTCGGTCTCCCGGGGGGGCAGTGCCGCCTACCGCTGGGGCCGGCGCCGGACGGCCTGGAGGACACGGCGCGCAAGGTCCTCGAGGGGTTGGGGGCGGACGGCCCACTTGGCTGAGGCCGTCACCATCACCTTCCTCGGCGGGCTGGGGGAGATCGGCCGCAACTGCGCCGCCATCGAGCACGGCGGTCGGATCCTGCTCGTCGACTGCGGGCTCATGTTCCCCGACCTCGACATGCCCGGCGTCGATCTCGTCCTGCCGGACTTCACCTGGCTGCGCGAGAACGGGGAGCGGATCGAGGGTTGCGTGCTGACCCACGGCCACGAGGACCACACCGGCGGCCTGGCCTTCCTGCTGCGCGAGCTCTCCTTCCCCCTCTACGGGTCGGCGCTGACCCTGGGGCTGGCCCGCAGCCGGATCGAGGAGGCGGGGGTCCTCCAGCGCACCGAGCTCGTTCCCCTGGCGGACGGCGAGCGCCGCCGCGTCGGGCCGTTCGACGTCGAGTGCATACCGGTGGCCCACTCGGTGCCCCACGGGTTTGCCCTCGCCTTCCACACCCCTCAGGGCGTGATCCTCCACTCCGGGGACTTCAAGCTCGACATGACGCCCGTCGACGGGCGTCGCACCGACCTCGCTCGGATCGGCGCGCTCGCCGACGGCGAGGGCATCCGGCTCCTCCTCGGGGACTCGACGAACGCCGAGGAGCCTGGCCACACCAAGAGCGAGC
>DASUHN010000332.1 GCA_036273495.1 Acidimicrobiales bacterium
GGCGGGCGTCGTTCCCGCTGGCGACACCGAGCCTGTGCAGCTCGTCTCTGGCCCGCTGCGCCCATCCCGACGCGTCCAGCTGCACGAACAGGGACAGGGCGGTGCTCAATCGACCCTCGGCGGCAGAGCGGCGTCCGGCCCGGGCCAGGCGTCGCCCCCGTGCCAGCTCGGTGCGCGCCCGGCCAAACCGCTTGTGCGGGCCCCCGAGGTGGCGCAGCGCCTCGGCAAACAGCTGTAGGTGCCCGGCGTGGCCAGCGTCGCCAGCGCGAAGCTGGCGCCGGCCGTGATGCTGCTGGCCGCGTCGCCCGACGGCAGGCTCACCTTCACGGGAGTGGAGCTGGCCATCGTCGTCCCGTTGCCCAGCTGGCCGTGGGTGTTGTCTCCCCAGGAGTACACGTTGCCGTCGGCGCCGATGGCCATCGCGAATGCATCACCGGCGGCGACCGCCGTGGCCGGCTCCGCCGCCGCCGGCAAGCTGACCTCCACGGGGGTGGAAGAGGAGGAGGTGGTCCCGTCGCCGAGCTGCCCGTCGGCGTTGTCGCCCCACGCATACAGATTGCCGTCCGAGCCGACCGCCAACGAGAAGTCGCTGCCGGCGCCAACCTGCACCGCGGTCGCGCCGCCGGGAAGAGTCACAGCACCGGGCGTGGCGTTGTCGGCCGTGGTGCCAGACCCGAGCTGGCCTGCGGAGTTGTGCCCCCATGAGTACAGCGTGGGGGCGGTGCTCGGAGGCGTCCGGCCGGAGACCCCCCCGGCGTATGCCAACGTGCTGAGCGTGCCGGCGCCTAGAGCGACGCCGACGAATACGCTCGTCAGCCGCACGAACGAGCGGGCGTGACGTGCGATCGGCTGTGAGGAGCTGTGCGTAGTCATGTACCTAAATGACCTTCCTGTCCACGTACTCGGGAGATGGTGCGAAGGGGAGCGCCACACCGGCGTCACGCCGGGGATGATCTTCGGGATGGTCGGACCGCATTAGACCGTCAACGTCCCCGATGACCTCGAAGCTCCCGGCTCATCGCCGCCAGATCCCGCAACCCGCGCGCAGAAGGCGATGAGATCGGTCGTCCCCATGAGCGGATGTCGGACGCCCGACTCGACGTCTTCGACCTCGCCGACCAGCTCACCGAAGGCCAGGTGGTCGGGGCGCAGTCGCAGCACGAACGAGACGAGCACGCGCCGGACGGTAAGGAACAGGCGTTACGGCACCGCTACACGGATGATCAAATGGCCGACCACCCGATCGGGCTAGTCCGTCAACCTTGCCTCAGCGAGCCGGCGCGCTCGGCTACTGCGGGCGCCGTGCGGGTACTCCCTCGCCAAACACGTCCTCCTGGTGCTCACGGCCCGCCCGTCGCCGGCGACTCCCAGAACGCCTCGTCGCAGGACCACTCCCCCTCGGTGATCCCCGGCCCGGTGCCGCAGTTGGCGGGAAGGGCGTCGTTCCACCCGAAGTACCCGCCGACCTCGAAGCCGTACTGCCGGGCGGCGTAGGTGTCGTAGGGGACGCCGGAAGGGGGGCCGTAGAAGGCGGCCATGAACGAGGCCAGGGCGGAGTTCGGTGACGGGGTGAGGACCATGCCGTGGCTCCCGACGGCCGGGTCCCCCGAGCACGCCCGCCCGAAGTTGGGCACCCCGGGGACGACGGCGCTCTGGTAGAGGGCGGTCCGCACCGCGTAGTGGTTCCAGTGGCCGTAGGCCTCGCACGTCCCGCCCCACTCGGTGCCGGACGCCGGCGTCGACCCCCCGGGTGCGGTCGCGTTGTACCAGGCGTCGGAGATGAAGGCGTCGTCGGGCAGGTCGGGCAGGCCGATGGCGGCCTTGTTGGCGTCGAGGGACCGCAGCGCCCACACCAAGTCCTGCGGGGACAGGCCGTAGGCCTCCTCGGCCGGGTAGTCCCCGCCGTCCCAGCTCTGGTTCAGGTCACCGAGGTCGAACGCCACCACCGCGCCGCGGTCCCCCACCCACAGGTAGGCGCACGGATCCTTGGGCGAGGTCGTGTCCGAGGACCCGTTCCAGTAGGTCGGCACTCCGGTGAAGCACACCTGGCGGGGGGCGTAGTCGTCGTAGCCCGGGTCGGGGAACCGGGCCCCGACGTCGTTGTGGGTGTCGAGGTCCTGGACCATGTTGGTCAGGGCGGCCAGGCGCCCGGCCCGGCACCCCCCGAGGGCGGAGAAGTCGGCGGGGTCGTCGGGAAAGGCGGCCGGGTACGGGCCTGCTCCGTTGTTCGCCAGCGCCTTGCCCGGCCAGGCGTCGATGGTGGTGTTGGTGCCGTCCGAGCCGGGCCAGTACTCCCCGTCGTCGGGCTGCACGTAGCTGGCCGAGCTGTTGGAGTCCTCGACGCCGGCGGGATCCCCGCTCGGGTTGCTCGGTCCCTGGTACCAGTAGGGACCGGCCGGGTCGGAGTAGCTGTCAGGGGGAGAGCTCGAATCGGGTCCGATCCCGGCCAGGTCGTTGTCCCCGTCGAAGTCGGCGTCGTCGGCCTGGGGCTCGCTGAAGCACGCCCCCGAGTTCTCCCCGTTGGTCATCACCACGTCGACCTTGTACAGGTCGTGGGTGGAGGACCCCGACCCCGGGCTCAGGCTGGCGCCCGGGGCCGGGGCCACGCCCGCCCAGAGCACGGAGTCGGCCCCGTCGTCGTCGGGGTGGGCGAAGACGGAGAACACCATGGCCCGGTCGTTGCCCGGGGCCGGAGCGGAGCCCGGCGCCGCATCCGTCGTGCCGGCCGGGCCCGCCGCCACCGACGCGCCTCTCACCAGGGCCGGCGTGCTCAGCTGGGGGATCCCCGCCTGGGCATCCGTCGTCGCGGCGGACTTGGCCGGCGGCCTCCCGTTGCCCTGGTTGGGCGGCAGGGCCGGCTCCTCACCGTCGGCGCAGAAGCTGGGGTCGGCCTGGCAGTGCGAGTAGGGCGCCGGCTCCTCCACGGGCGAAGCGGCCGCCGCCCTCCCCTCCCGCCCCATGCCCGAGACCGCAGCGACAAGGACCAGGAC